>NZ_JBHWJZ010000010.1:106769-214071 GCF_042731085.1 Streptomyces sp. NPDC059875 | reverse complement strand
TATGCCCGCGGCCGCCCCCCCCGACACCTGCGCCCCCCCCCACCCCCCGGGGCCGCCCGGCACCTGCCCGGGGAGCGGGCCGCCCTGTCGTTTCGCCACCGGCCGGGGAGTCCCCGCACGCGGAGGCCGTCGATGCGGCTCTCGAACCCGTCGATACAGCTGTCGAGAACGAGAGCCCCTGAGGCGAAAAGGATCACCCCGGAGGTCTGCCTCGGTGACCGGTCCCGAGGTGCGGTTACAGTCCCTCTATGAGCAAGCCCCGGTCCCTGGCGCGGCCGCCGCGCACCCGCGCCTACCGGCTCGTGACGGCACGCGGAGACTTCGCCGTCCTGGACACCGCACCCGACGGCGAGGCCCGCGGCACGGTACTGCTGCTGCCCGGCTACACCGGCAGCAAGGAGGACTTCCTCGCGCTGCTCGGGCCGCTGAGCGACGCCGGGTACCGCGCCGTCGCGGTCGACGGCCGGGGCCAGCACGAGACACCGGGGCCGCGGCACCGGGGCGCCTACAGCCGACGGGCGCTGGCCCTCGACGCCGTCGCCCAGGCCGCGGCGCTCGGCGACGGGCCCGTGCATCTGCTGGGGCATTCGTTCGGCGGACTGGTGGCGAGGGCGGCGGCCTGGATGGCGCCGGAGGCGTTCCGTTCGCTGACCCTGCTCTCGTCGGGGCCCGGCCGGGTGGCCCGGCCGCAGCGCGTCCGCGTCCGGGTGCTGCGCGGGGCGCTCGCGCTGCTGTCCAAGGAGCGCGTCTGGCGGGCGACGCGCTGGCTGGACAGCCGGGGCGAGGAGCCGGGCGTGACCGACCCGCCGGAGATCGTGAGCTTCCTGCGGCGCCGCTGGATGCGCACACGGATCGTCCAACTCTCCGCGGCGGGGCGGCTGTTGCGGCGAGACCGGGACGGTACGGCGCAACTGGCGCGGCTCACCGTGCCGTTGCACATCGCCTACGGGGACGAGGAGATGGTCTGGCCGACGGCGAGCCTGGCGGAGGCGGCGCGGCGGACCGGCGCCCATCACACGGTGGTCGCGGGCGCGGGCCACTCCCCCAACGTGTCCCATCCGCAGGAGCTGGCCGACCGGCTGACCGCGTTCTGGGAGCGCTGCCCGTAGGGGTCCTCAGTACTGGGCCTGGAGGTGCTGCCAGAACCCGTCCCGCAGCGCCCTTCTCAGCGCCGCGTGCCCGCGCAGGGAACGGCTGAGCAGCTTCTCCGCCTCGATAAGAAGGTCCTGGTCGACCGGTCCGGGCAGATACGGATGCCCGGGCAGCAGCTCGGCCAGTGCGTCGCGGCCCCGTTCGACGAGCCAGGTCGCGGCGATCTGGGCACCGACGAAGCGGACCTCGTCGCGCGAGGGCGGGGGCTCGCCCTCGTTCTCGTACGTCGTGACGGGTCGGCGGGTGACGTAGGGGCGGCAGAAGTCGAGGTCGAAGGTGCGCTGGCTGTCGACCTCCCAGAGCAGCGGCTCGGCCTGGTTGCGTCCCTCGGCGGCCTCGATGCCCCAGAGGTGGACGCGGGCTCCGTACCCCTGGGCGGCCTCGACGGCCGAGACGAGGTCCTCGTCGCCGCCGACGAGGGCGGCGTCGCTGATGGCGCGGTGCCGGGCGAGGGACTCCAGGTCGGTGCGGATGAGGGAGTCGACGCCCTTCTGCTGATTGTTGGCGTTGAGGTTGCCGAGGCGGACCTTGACGTCGGGCAGCTCGGCGATCGACTGCTGCTCGGGGGTGTGGATCCGGCGCCGCGCGCCGTCGTACCAGTACACCCGCAGCAGCCGGCTGTCCGCGAAGATCGTGCGGGCCTTGTCGATGAAGGCCTCGATCAGCCCCTCGGCGTCGAGGTCGAAGGAGCGGCGGTCCTCGGTGCCCGCGACCAGCAACCCGGCCGCAGCATAGACGTAACCTGCGTCGACGAAGATGGCATGAGTCGAAGGGGTTTTCGCCACCTCGGCCAGCATCCGCTGGAGGAGCTCATTGGTGCGCTCCAGGCGGACGCCGAGGTCACGGACCGGGTCGCCGGGCGTCGTCTGTGGTGTCTCTGCGTCGTTCATACCGGCCTCATTCTCCGCCGGTCCGGGCCCGCCCGCCAACGTCCCCTACCGGTTAGTAGTTAGACATCCAAAAAATTTCCTTAGCGTAGGGAATGTTTGCAGGATGCATCCCGTTGGACCAGTACGTAACACGCAACGCAGTTCTCCACCAGGAGGATCAACTCCAGACGAAGGGAGAAGCCCATGCGCTTCGAAATCCTGCGACTCGACGACATCGACGGCACGCCCGTCGACCGGACCGTCGTGGACGCCGCCTCCGTCAACCGGATCGTGCAGCAGGCCGCCTCGATCGGCCAGCGCATCTGGATCCGCCCGGCCGACACCACGGCCTCATAACAAGGCAACCGCTCAGACGCACCGCGCCCCCGCATGGACTCCGTGAACCGGAATCCGTACGGGGGCGCAGTGGTGTGCGGCTCCGACCTGGGCCTCTAGGCTCCCTGGACGATCTGCGTCACACCGTTGATGATCTGCTGCACGGCGATGGCCGACAGCATCATGCCGGCGAGCCGGGTCACCAGCACGACACCGCCGTCCTTGATGACGCGGATGATCACCAGCGAGTAGCGCATGGTCAGCCAGAGCACGACGTGCATGGCGACGATCGCGGCCCAGACCGAGACCTGGGCGGCGGCGCCGTCGGCGTGCTGCACGGCGAGGATCACGGACACGATCGCACCGGGCCCGGCGAGCAGCGGCATGCCGAGGGGGACGAGGGCGACGTTGACGTCCTTGGTCTGCTTGGGCTCGTCGGTCTTGCCGGTGAGCAGGTCGAGCGCGATGAGCAGCAGGAGCAGACCGCCCGCGATCATCAGGGCGGGGACGGACACGTGGAGATAGTCGAGGATCTGCTGCCCGAGGATGCCGAAGACGGTGATGACGCCGAAGGCCACGGCGACGGCCTGCCAGGCCATCCGCCGCTGGACCTTGGCGGGCCGGCCGGAGGTGAGGGCGAGGAAGATCGGGGTGATCCCGGGGGGATCCATGATCACAAAAAGGGTGAGAAACAGCGAGCCGAAGACGGCGACGTCGAACACGATGAGCCTTGCGATGTGGGGTGTACGAGGGGTGGGTGTGCGCCCTGAGGCGGGCGCGGTGGGGTGGATGGGTGGCGTGGGCCGGGCGGGACCCCCGGGCGACCGGGACGGACCGGACTCCCCGCGGGCCCCTGCCGGTGCCTCCGCCGGAGGCCGGACCAGGAGTGCGAACAGACCCGCCGATGCCTCCTGCGGAGAGCCGACCTGACTGCCCTCGGGCCCCTGCCGGGGAACTCCGTGGCAGCGCGTCCGGGCTTCCGCCGGGCCGATACCGAGGGGCTCCGCGGGGCGCCGGCCGAGGTGGCCACCGCCGGGGCGGCGCGGCGTCCCGCCAGGCCCACCGGGCCCGCCGAAACGCCGGTCGGAGCTTCCCGCAGCGGGTTCCGGCAGTGACCTGACGAGGACTCCGCCAGCGGCCCGACCGACCTCGCCGGAGGACTCCGCCAGGAACCGACCGGACTCCCGCCTGAGGATTCCGCCGGGATCCGACTGGGCTCCCACCGGGGCCGGACCAGAAGGCACCCGACCGGACTCCCACGAGGCGCCCGACCGGGACCCCCGCCGGAGGACCCGACCAGGCTCCCGCCAGAGGCCCCGCCGGGAGCTTTCCGGCGGTGTTCGGTCACCAAGGCGTCAGGTGCGTGGCCACCCAGGACTGCGGTCGGCACGGCGGGGGCAGCCCGTGAGGGGCCGGTCACCGAGGGCCGGGAGCAGGGCCTTCAGGGGCTACGCGAGTCCTCCCGTGCCCGGGACCGGGAAGGCGCCCGTGGCGCGGCGGGTGATTTCGCCGTAGATCTCGGGGTCGGTGGTGAAGTCCCCGAGGCGGCACGTCTTGCGGCTGCCGTGGTAGTCGCTGGAGCCCGTGGCGAGCAGCCCGAGCTCCTTCGCGAGCCCGCGCAGCCGCGCCCGCGTCGCCTCGTCGTGGTCCATGTGGTCGACCTCGATGCCGTCGAGGCCGGCCTCCGCGAGCCGGGCCATCGCGGACTCCGGCACGACCTCGCCGCGCTTGACGGCGAGCGGGTGCGCGAAGACCGTGACGCCGCCGGCCGCCTTGACGAGCCGGATCGCGTCGAACGGGTCGAGCTCGTGCTTCTCGACGTACGCGCGTCCGCCGTCCGCCAGCCACTCCTGCGTGAACGCCCCGGACACGTCCGGTACGACGCCGAGTTCGACCAGCGCCTCCGCGACGTGCGGGCGGCCCACCGAGCCGTCCCCCGCGATCCGGGCGACCTGCTCCCAGGTGACGGGGACGCCGAGCTCCTGGAGCTTGCCGACCATCGCCCGGGCGCGCGGCACCCGGTCGTCCCTGACCAGCTCGCGCTCGGCGGCCAGTTCGGGCTCGTCGGGGTCGAAGAGGTAGGCGAGCATGTGCAGCCCGACCCCGTCGATCCGGCAGGACAGCTCGGCTCCGGTGACGAGGGTCAGCCCCTCGGGAAGCGCGGCGATCGCCTCGGCGTACCCACGGGTCGTGTCGTGGTCGGTGAGGGCGACGACGTCGAGTCCGGCGGCGGCCGCGTTGCGGACCAGCTCGGCCGGGGTGTCCGTGCCGTCCGACGCCGTGGAGTGGGTGTGCAGGTCGATGCGCACGACGCGGTACTCCAGGGTTCGGGGCGGACGAAGGGGACGCTCCAGCATAACGGGGGATTCGAACACCCCCACCCCGCTCGGCCGCGAAGGCCCGGCCCCCTACCCCCTGACCACCCCACCGCCCCCTACGCCAGCAGACGCGGCGTCAGCGCCCCGCACGGCAGCAGCTCGACCTCCGCACCCGCGTCCCGCAGGTCGGTCAGCACCAGCTCGTCGTACATCAGAAGGCCCGACTGCTCGGGCCACACGATCGCCCACAGCCACAGCCCGCGCGCCTCCCCCGCGAAGACCGCGCGGTCCTGCGGCGCGCCGTTCACGTGCCACAGCGGCGTCGGCCGTCCGGCGGCGAGCACCTTGGTCTGGGCGGGCTTCTCGATGGACATGTGGGGACCGGGGTCGGGTCCGTCGATCCCGGCGTACCGCGCGCCGAGTCCGACACCGAGCTCCTCGGCGATGAGCAGCAGCTCGCCGATCCCCCCGAGCGGCCCGGGACCGGAGCAGGCGACGGCCGTCGCGCGCCCTCCGCTGCGGTCGTCACCGGCGTACGCGACGCCGGTGAAGAGCCATCCGACGGGCAGGGGCCACGGCATCCACACCGGCACCTGGGCCCGGTGCACCACGACACCTAGGGCCTCGACGCTGGGCGGGATCACGGGTTGCAGCGGGTGCACCGAGCCGTGCACGTCGCACTGCCAGGAGTCGGCAAAAAGACCGGGCGCCCTGACCCGGCCACCGCACTTCGGGCAACTGGGTTCGCCCCTCATAGAGCCCAACGGTCCTACCCCGCCGCGTCCGCGTCAAGGACGATCACCCGTCCGGCCCGACCAGTTCACCCCGAGTGATAAGTGCAACGTACAGCTACTGGCTCGCCCGACTCATTCTGTGCATATCGCAATCATCTCGACGCCGTCGGGATGCATGTCACCGGCTTCGTCTCCCCGCCGGATCGGCGCGGGCCGTCGGACCCTGCCCACGGCCCGCGCCGACGCGGCGCCCTGCCCCTAGTCCAGCGATACGGACCTGCGCACCGGATCCCGCAGGTCCGTGCCGCTCGTCAGCCAGCGCTCCTCCAGGGCCTTCGCCCCGTGGACCCGCTTCCACGCCGCCTCGTTCGGCGTCATCGGCAGCAGCGGAAGGAACCGGACGGGATCCATCGGGTCGTCGAGGTCCAGGTCCGCCACGAGACCGCCCGGCTCCGCGACCAGCACCGAGCTGAACGGGGCCCCTGGCCACAGGGGTTCACCCACGTCGAGCGAGGCGCCGGCGGCCACGACCACGCCCTCGACCTGCGGGGTCGAGGCGAGGACCGCGAGCGGGCGCAGCACCTTGTCGGTCTCGGCGAGCCCGGCGCGTACCGACAGCACCAGTTCCGCGCGAGGGCCCTTCACCGGGTCGGCGAGCGCGGACGTCGGGTCGGTCATCGGGTGTGCGGACATGCCGAGGGTGGCGTACCGCACCACATCGCCGTCGATGAAGCGGAGCACCTCGATCCGGTCCGTGCCGAGAAACGTCACCGCGGCCCGCGCGTCGGGCTCACCGAGCGTCGTACGCAACCGGGCCTCGACCAGAGCAAGAACTTCTCCCATGACTTGAGCATAAAGCGCGTACGGAACGGGCAAACGAAGGGATTGACCCTCTGTCGGCTGATAGTCTTGGCCGCTGGTCGGGACTCCCGACTACTCGTCATCCCCCATGGGGGACCGGCTGGAGGAGGTGGGGCTGCGTGGATCGAAGTCGATCGGGCAGTACCAACCGCTCTTCCGCCCCGCACCCGAGCCCGGTGCGTTCTTCCCGGTGATCTGAGGCCTTCCGCACCCGGTCCGCCCCGTCATCCGGCATCTCGCACGACGGAAGAGCACTTCGCCTTTGCCTGTCTGTAGCGAACGCCGTCACCGCGAATCCGCGGTGCCGCCCGCTTTGTGGACGACGTAGCTCCACGTCCCCATTCCGGGCTGTGCCACGCCTCGCCGGCGGCTTCTCCGTGAAGGAGCATGCCAATGTCGATGATCCGTGACCTGCGCGCCGCGGTCCGCCCCTCCCTGCGCCCCTCCCTGCGCAAGACCGGTACCGCCCTCGCCTCGCCGTACGCCAACTACGACGCCACCCGCGACCCGTCCGCCTCAAGCGCCGTCGTCGACTGCGCCGTCTACCGCGACGGCCGCCGCGTGGACGACCGCGCCTGCCTGACGCCGCGCGGCGCGATGCGCCAGGTGCGGGAGAGCGGCGGCTTCGCCTGGATCGGCCTGCACGAGCCGACGGAGTCCGAATTCGCCGGTATCGCCGCCGAGTTCGGGCTCCACCCGCTCGCCGTCGAGGACGCCGTCCACGCCCACCAGCGGCCCAAGCTGGAGCGGTACGACGACACCCTCTTCACCGTCTTCAAGACGATCCACTACGTCGAGCACGCCGAGCTCACCGCCACCAGCGAGGTCGTCGAGACCGGCGAGGTGATGTGCTTCACCGGCCCCGACTTCGTCATCACCGTCCGGCACGGCGGGCAGGGCTCGCTGCGCAACCTCCGCCACCGCCTCCAGGGCGAGCCCGAACTGCTCGCCAAAGGGCCTTCCGCCGTCCTGCACGCCATCGCCGACCATGTCGTCGACGGCTACATCGCGGTCGCCGACGCGGTCGAGCTCGACATCGACCAGATCGAGATCGACGTCTTCTCCCCGCCGGCCAAGGGCTCCACGCGCGGCACCGACACGGGCCGGATCTACCAGCTGAAGCGTGAGGTACTGGAGTTCAAGCGGGCCGTCACCCCGCTGCTGCGCCCGATGCAGCTGCTGAGCGAGCGCCCGATGCGGCTGGTGGACCCGGACATCCAGAAGTACTTCCGCGACGTCGCCGACCACCTCGCGCGCGTGCAGGAGCAGGTCGTCGGCTTCGACGAGCTCCTCAACTCGATCCTCCAGGCCAACCTGGCCCAGGCGACGGTCACGCAGAACGAGGACATGCGCAAGATCACCTCCTGGGCGGCGATCATCGCCGTACCGACGGCGGTCTGCGGTGTGTACGGGATGAACTTCGACCACATGCCCGAGCTGGAGTGGAAGTACGGCTACCCGATGGTGCTCGTCGGCATCACGGTGATCTGTTTCGCCATCCACCGGACCCTCAAGCGCAACGGCTGGCTCTAGATAGGCTGCGGGGCATGACAGACACGCCGCTCGGCCTCGCCCTCGTCGAGGAGGCCACCAAGAAGTCCGGCCTCATCTGGGTCCGGGGCGACGCCCCCGCGGCCCGGGCGCTGTGGCACGTCTGGCACGAGGGTGCGGCGCACGTCGTGGGCGACGGCCCCGGCGAGCAGCCGCTCCCCGGTCTCGTCGCGGGCGCGACGGCCGAGGTGACGGTTCGCAGCAAGGACAAGGGCGGCCGGATCGTCGCCTGGACGGCGGCGGTGAGCGAACTGGCTCCGGGTTCGCAGGAGTGGGACGCGGCGGTCGCCGAGCTGAAGGGCAAGCGCCTGAACGCGACGGACGGCGAGGCGATGCCGGAGCGGTGGGCGCGGGAGTGCCGGGTGCTGCGGCTCGAGCCGGTGGGCTCCACGACGGACCTGCCGGACGGGTCCCTTGCCGCGGCCCCGCAGCCGTCGGAGGCCACGACGAGGCGGCCGGTGCCCGCGGCGCTCCCCCGCCTGCTGTTCAAGCGGCGCAAGCGCTGACGCGACGCCCAGGCCCTCAGGTGCGCGGCAGCTGCTTGCCGTAGTCCAGGGTCTGGTCCTTCGACGGCTCTTCCAGCGGGAAGTCCTTGTCCCACTCGGACAGCACCACCACGCCCGCTCCACCGCCGCGTGCGAACCGGAGCGGGAACGGAGTTCCGTCCAGCGAGACGTCCAGGGTTCCGCCCTCGCCGTCCTCCCCGCCCTTGACCTTGACCGTGCGCAGGCCGCCGATCTTGTCGCGGTCGCCCTTGACGACCTCGCCGTGCAGCCCGAGGAGCCCGTCGAGGAGCAGGCCCATGTCGGTGAAGCCGCGCAGCTGCTTGTACGAGGGGTCGTCCTGCGGCACCTTCACGTACTTGTCGTCGAGCTTGTCGGCGGCCTCGCTGTCCGACTCGGTCGGCGCGTCGGACGCCCCGCCGCCGGACTCCCCGCCGCCGGACCCCGCGCCCCCGTTCGCCTCGCCGTCGGACGTGTCGCCGTCGTGCGCCCAGAAGCCCGCGTCGGCCTTCATGTAGAGCGCGTCACCGATCCGCAGCAGCTCGAACGTGCTGTTCTTCGTGGTCACCGAACCGCTCGCGCCGTCCTGCTTGAGCCGCATGTTCAGCTTGTACGTGCCGCCCTTGCTGACCAGGGTGCCGGCGAGCCGTACCGCCTTCGCCGTGTCGGCGGCGGACTGCGCCTTCTGCTCGATGGCGGTCGCCTCGAGCTTCCCGACCCCGTTCGTCCCCTCGTCCGGATCCGATGCGCAGGCGGTGAGTCCCGCCACGAGACCGGCGCAGAGCGCCACGGGCAGGACGGCCCGGCGGATGCGCGATGCAGTGGGGAGTGCGGTCACCTGCGCTGCCTCTCGAACGTCGTCGGTGGGGGGACGGCAGCACGCAGCGTACCCGGGCGGGGGAACGGCCCCACAGGCAGCCGTACGGGCGCTCTGCCGGGGCGCCACCGAATGGCACGGGCTAGCCTGAACCCGGCATACCTCGGCAATGACCCGAATCGTGCGACATCGAGGAGGCGCGTGGCATGGCGGCAGGCGCCCCCCGGATCTTCGTCTCGCACCTCGCCGGTGTCCCCGTGTTCGACCCCAACGGCGACCAGGTGGGCCGGGTCAGCGACCTCGTCGCCATGCTCCGGGTGGGCCGCCGCCCGCCCCGGCTGCTCGGCATGGTCGTCGAGGTCCTCAGCCGCCGCCGGGTCTTCGTCCCGATGACCCGCATCACGGGCGTCGAGTCCGGCCAGGTCATCACCACGGGCGTGGTGAACATGCGCCGCTTCGAGCAGCGCCCCACGGAGCGGCTCGTCCTCGGCGAGCTGCTCGACCGCCGGGTGAAGCTCGTGGAGACGGACGAGGAGGTCACCGTCCTGGACGTGGCCATCCAGCAGCTGCCGGCCCGCCGCGACTGGGAGATCGACAAGGTCTTCGTACGGCGCGGCAAGCCCGGCGCGCTGCGCCGCAAGGGCGAGACGCTGACCGTGGAGTGGTCGGCGGTCAGTGGCTTCTCGCTGGAGGAGGAGGGGCAGGGTGCCGAGAGCCTGGTCGCCACGTTCGAGCGGCTGCGCCCCGCCGACCTGGCCAATGTGCTGCACCACCTCTCGCCCAAGCGGCGCGCCGAGGTCGCCGCGGCGCTCGACGACGACCGGCTCGCCGACGTCCTGGAGGAGCTGCCGGAGGACGACCAGATCGAGATCCTCGGCAAGCTGAAGGAGGAGCGGGCCGCCGACGTCCTGGAGGCGATGGATCCGGACGACGCGGCCGACCTGCTCTCCGAGCTGCCGGAGGAGGACAAGGAGCGGCTGCTCACCCTGATGCGCCCGGACGACGCCGCCGACGTACGCCGTCTGCTCGCGTACGAGGAGCGGACGGCGGGCGGGTTGATGACGACCGAGCCGATCGTGCTGCGGCCGGACGCCACGGTGGCGGACGCGCTGGCCCGCGTACGGCAGCAGGACCTCTCCCCGGCGCTCGCGGCGCAGGTGTACGTGTGCCGGCCGCCGGACGAGACGCCGACGGGCAAGTACCTGGGCACGGTGCACTTCCAGCGGCTGCTCCGCGACCCGCCGTTCACGCTGGTCAGCTCGCTGGTCGACAGCGACCTGCCGCCGCTGTCCCCGGACACCCCGCTGCCCGCCGTCACCAGCTACCTCGCCGCGTACAACATGGTCGCGGCGCCGGTGGTGGACGAGAGCGGGTCCCTGCTCGGTGCGGTCACCGTCGACGACGTACTCGACCATCTGCTGCCGGAGGACTGGCGGGAGACCGAGTTCCACGACGAGGGGGTGACGCATGGCGGCTGAGCGCACGCACGAGCGGGAGCGGGAGAGGGAGAGGGACCGGGAACGGTCCATGCCCCGGATCCGGCTCGACCTCCCGCGGGAGCGACGGCTCAGGCTGCTGCCCGAGTACGACCCCGAGGCCTTCGGGCGGTTCTCGGAGCGGATCGCGCGTTTCCTGGGGACCGGGCGGTTCATCGTCTGGATGACGGTGACGATCATCGTCTGGGTGCTGTGGAACATCTTCGCGCCGTCGTCGCTGAAGTTCGACGAGTACCCGTTCATCTTCCTGACGCTCGCCCTGTCGCTCCAGGCCTCGTACGCGGCCCCGCTGATCCTCCTCGCCCAGAACCGTCAGGACGACCGGGACCGGGTCAATCTCGAACAGGACAGGAAGCAGAACGAGCGGTCCATCGCGGACACCGAGTACCTGACCCGGGAGATCGCGGCGCTGCGGATGGGTCTGGGGGAGGTGGCGACCCGCGACTGGATCCGTTCGGAGCTCCAGGACCTGATCAAGGAGATGGAGGAGCGCAGTGACGGTCATCGGGACCACCGCGATCTATTCCCCTCCGGCGGCGATCACAGAAGTGACGTACCCGACCGCTGACGGGTCTTTCCGGGGTCGGTGGTCGGCGCCGTACCATCGTCCGTATGGCTACGGAAGACGCGGTGCTTGAAGCACTGGCGACGGTGAACGACCCCGAGATCAACAAACCGATCACTGAGCTCGGCATGGTCAAGTCGGTGGAGATCGGTTCCGACGGCAGGGTCGCCGTCACGGTCTACCTCACCGTCTCCGGCTGCCCGATGCGTGACACGATCACCCAGCGCGTCACCGACGCCGTCTCCCGGGTCGAAGGCGTCTCCGGCGTCGACGTCACGCTGGACGTGATGAGCGACGAGCAGCGCAAGGAGCTCGCCTCGGCGCTGCGCGGCACGACGGCCGAGCGTGAGGTGCCGTTCGCGAAGCCCGGCTCGCTGACCCGCGTGTACGCGGTCGCCTCCGGCAAGGGCGGCGTCGGCAAGTCCTCCGTGACCGTGAACCTGGCCGCGGCGATGGCCGCCGACGGTCTGAAGGTCGGTGTCGTCGACGCCGACATCTACGGGCACTCGGTGCCCCGCATGCTGGGTGTGGACGGCCGTCCGACCCAGGTCGAGAACATGATCATGCCGCCGTCCGCGAACGGTGTGAAGGTCATCTCCATCGGTATGTTCACCCCGGGCAACGCCCCGGTCGTATGGCGCGGCCCGATGCTCCACCGCGCACTCCAGCAGTTCCTCGCGGACGTGTACTGGGGTGACCTGGACGTGCTGCTGCTCGACCTGCCCCCGGGCACGGGCGACATCGCGATCTCGGTGGCGCAGCTGGTGCCGAACGCCGAGATCCTCGTCGTCACGACCCCGCAGCAGGCGGCGGCCGAGGTCGCCGAGCGGGCCGGCTCGATCGCCGTCCAGACCCACCAGAAGATCGTCGGCGTCGTCGAGAACATGTCGGGCCTGCCGTGCCCGCACTGCGACGAGATGGTCGACGTCTTCGGCACGGGCGGCGGCCAGAAGGTCGCGGACGGGCTGACGAAGACCACGGGCGCGACGGTTCCGGTCCTCGGCTCCATCCCGATCGACGTCCGCCTGCGCGAGGGCGGCGACGAGGGGAAGCCGGTCGTCCTGACCGACCCGGACTCCCCCGCGGGCTCGGCGCTCCGCTCCATCGCCGGCAAGCTCGGCGGCCGCGCCAGGGGCCTCTCGGGCATGAGCCTGGGCATCACCCCGCGCAACAAGTTCTGAGACGCGTGAGGGGGCACCCCGTTCGGGGTGCCCCCTTTCTCGCGCCCAGGAGTTCTCGTGCCTAGGAGTTCTCGCGTCTAGGAGGCGGCGTACAGCCCGAGGTCCTTCACCCCGGCGAACCCGAGCCCGTACGCGCTCATGCCCCTGCCGTACGCCCCGATGTGCACCTCACCCGCAGACCCGGCAAGCACCCAGCCGAACTCCGACTCCCGGTAGTGGAACGGCACCGGCACGCCGTCCACCGGCAGCGACAACGTCGACCACTCCGGGCCCGTCAGGTCGTCCGCCAGCTCGAACGCGGCCTCCGTCTGCTGGTCCAGCCAGTCGTCCCGCAGCGAGTGGTCCAGCTGCGCGGGCCAGGTGTACGCGAGCAGCCCCGAGCCGGCCAGCCAGGCGGCGGAGGAGACCGTGGTGGCTTCCAGGACGCCCGTACCGTCGCCCGAGCGCCGCACCGGGTTCGCCGCGACCGTCACGACGACCGCGAAGCGCTCCTTCTCCGCTCCGCTCGCATCGGACTTTATGGACGGCTCGTCGCCGTGGCCCATCGACCCGTGCTGGACGGTCCCGTCCGCCGCCGTGCCCACCTGCATCAGCCAGCGCGGTCCGGTGAACGCCTCGTCAAGTCCGTACCAGGTGAAGGGTGCGCGCAGAAAGCCTTCGGCCGTACGCCGGGCTGCGGGCAATCCCTCCACCCGACTCGTCGTCTCCATCTCGGCCGCCTCCTCGATCCGTCGTGCCCGCGTCGGCGGACAACAGATGGAGGATAGCCACCGGCCTGCGCGCGGTGTGTCAGCCCAGGTTGTCAGGTCGCGTCGGAGTCGTACGGCGGCCGCTCACCGGCGTCCGGCTTGTCCTGCTTCTTCTTGAGCAGATCGGGCGAGCCGTTGACCGCCGCGGGCACCGAGGAAGTCGAGGCGGACGGCTCCGGCTCACGGCCGTTGACCGCGTCGGCGACCTCGTTCATCTCCTTCTTGAGGTCGAAGCTGCTGCGCAGCTCCTTCAACTCCTTGAAGTCCTCGTTGCCGTCGAGCTGCTTGCGCAGGAACGTCTTCGGGTTCAGGTCCTCGAACTCGAAGTCCTTGAACTCGGGCCCCAGCTCGGTCCGGATGTCCTGCTTCGCGCTCTCGGAGAACTCGCGGATCTTGCGGATGAAGCGCGAGACGTCCTGGATGACCTTCGGCAGCTTGTCCGGGCCAAAAATGAGCACGGCGAGGACCACGAGCGTCACGAGCTCGAGTATGCCTAGGTCGTTGAACACCTTGCTGCTCCTTACACGGGGTCCGGGGCCCGCTCCACGGTACCCGCCGAAACTGCCGGGCGGGTACCTTGCGGTGTCGCCCACATGGCGCTCAGTCGCCTTGCGAGGAACCGAGCGTCAACGTCTTGGTCTGCTCTTTGCCTCCGCGCAACAGCGTCAGCTCCAGCCGGTCCCCCGGACGGTGGGCGCGGATCTTGACGATCAACTCCTCGCCGCTGTGGACCCGCTGGCCGTCGACCTTGGTGATGACGTCGCCGGGCCGGATGCCGGCCTTGGCGGCCGGGCCGCCGGCGGTGACGGCGGCCGAGCCGTCCTTGCCCTTCTCGCCGACGCGGGCGCCGTCGCCGTTGAACTGCATGTCGAGGCTCACACCGATGACGGGGTGGGTGGCCTTGCCGGTGTTGATGAGCTCCTCGGCGACCCGCTTGCCCTGGTTGATCGGGATGGCGAAGCCCAGGCCGATGGAGCCGGACTGACCGCCGCCCTCGCCGCCCTCGCCGCCACCGGCGGCGCGGATGGCGCTGTTGATGCCGATGACGCGGGCCTTGGAGTCGACCAGCGGACCGCCCGAATTGCCCGGGTTTATCGGCGCGTCGGTCTGGAGCGCGTCGACATAGCTGACGTCGCTGCCGTCGCCCTTCTCGCCGCCGGCCGTGATGGGCCGCTCCTTGGCGCTGATGATGCCGGAGGTGACGGTGTTCTGGAGGTCGAAGGGGGCACCGATGGCCACGACCGGGTCGCCGACCCGTACGTTGTCGGAGTTGCCGAGCGGCAGGGGCTTGAGCCCCGAGACGCCGGTGACCTTGACGACGGCGAGGTCGTAGCCGCTGTCCTTGCCGACCAGCTTCGCGCTCGCGGTCTCGCCACTGCTGAAGGTGACCGAGATGTCCCCGGAGGTCCCCGCCCCGTCGACCACGTGGTTGTTGGTCAGGATGTGGCCCTGGGTGTCCAGGACGAAACCGGTCCCGGTGCCGGCGGAACCGCCGCCGCTGACGTGCAGGGTGACGACGCTGGGCAGGGCGCTGGCCGCGATCCCGGCGACGCTGTCGGGCGCGCGGCCGGAGTCCTCGGGGCCGGCCTGGGGCAGCTCGAGGGTGCTGATGCCGCCGTTGCGCTCGACGTAGGCGCCGACCGCGCCGCCGAGAACGCCCGTGATCACGGCGAAGACCAGCGCGCCCGTGAGCGCGAGCCCGCGCCGTGAACGCCGGGACTTGGCGGGCGGCTCGGCACCGATGGTCAGCGGGGCGCCAGGGGCTCCCCAGGGGTCGTACTGCACCCACTGAGCGGGCTGGGACGCGACCGGCTGGGGCGCGGCTGCCTGCGGAGCGACCGGCTGGGGCGCGACCGGCTGCGGAGCGACCGGCTGCGCGACGGTGTGCTGAGGAGCCGTGGGCTGCGGCGGTACGGGGACCCCGTGGGCCGGGGTCGCCACCGGCCGCTGCACGGGCGGGGCGGGGGCCCAGGGACCGGGCCCGCCGTAGGGCGGGGTCCGGTACTCGTCGGGCTCGTGCAGAGGCTGCGCCTGCGGCGTCTGCGTCTGGTGCTCGGGCTGCGCCTGCTGCGGTACGGCGGGAGCCTGACCGCCCGCCGGAGCCTCCAGGGTCTCGGTGACCCCCAGGGCTTCAGGGGCCGCCAGGGTCTCCGGGCCCTGCGGGACTCCCTGGGCTTCCGGGGCCCGGGAATCCGGCGCCTCCAGGGACCCCGTGGCCTCCGGGCCTTGCGGGACTCCCTGGGCCTCAGGGGCCCCCAGGGTCTCCGGGACTCCCTGGGCCTCCGGGCCCTGGGCTTCCGGGCCATGGGCCTCCGGGCCATGGGCCTCCGGGCCATGGGCCCCCGGGGCCTCGATGGCGTCGGGGCCGGTGTGTGGGGCGGAGGCCCCGGGGGGCTCCGGTGCCGCGGGGGCGGCGAGCGTGAAGTCACCCTCGTCCGCGGCCGGCGGCTCCGGTATCTCCCGGACCGCCGGCGTACTCGTAGGCCGGCTCCACCACTTCGGCTTCTGGCCGGTGGGCTTCCCGTCGTTCATGCTCTCCCCGCAACAGCTGACCTGTCCGCGCCCGCCTGCGTCGGGCGCCCGTGCCCTGGATTCAACCAGGTCCGGGGTCAGCGTTGGGCGGTGAGCGGGATCGTCGACGAGCTCGGGGTCGCGGGCGAGGTGTGCGTCGGGCCGCCCAGCGGGTTGAGCCCGGACGTGAACGCCAGGTGCAGGGCCGGTCCCGTGGGACGTATGAACGGCGAGAGGGCGAGCAGCGACGGCGGAGCCTGGTCCTGGAGCGGGCCGGCCACCGCGGGTGTCGCGCCACCGGGCACCAGGGGTGCGGGCGCCACGATCCCGGGCGTCGACACCGGCGCGCCGACCGGGTTCGTCGCGGACGAGGAGTCCGTGACCGACCGCTCTCCCGAGCGCCCGCCGCGACCGGTGACCGTGCCCGCGTTCGTACCCGCGCCCGTGCCCGAGTTCGGGCCGGTGCCGCCGCCCGAGGCCGCGGCCCGCAGCGGAGTCACGGTGTTACCCGTGCCCTCGCCACGCGCGCCGACGCCCACCGAGGACTCCAGCGGCAGGGCACCACCGAGCGCGATGGCCGCGAACGAGACCGCGCTGGCCGCCGCGATGCCGAAGCGCCGCCCACGCCAGGGCGAACGGTCGTGGTCACCACGGCCGCCCACCTCGTGGATACGGAAGCCGGAGTGCGGGGAGACCGCGGCGGCCGTGGCGAAGCCGTCGGACTTCACCCCGCCGACGCCACCGACCCCGCCTCCGCCGCCCAGGCCGAAGAGGTCGTCGAAGGGTCCCCCCCGACGGTCGTCGCCCCCCGGATCACCGGGCCCCCCGGGCAGCCCTTGGAGACGGGCGAGGAGGCCCTCCGAGGGCGGAGGGGGTGCGGTGGAGGCGAAGACGCTCTTCAGCTTGCGCTGGGCGTCCGCCTCCGCCTTGCATTTGGCGCAGGTCGCGAGGTGCGCGAGTACCCGCTCGCGGGCGTCGTGGCCGAGCTCCCCGTCGACCAACGCGGCGAGCCGGTCCCCGAGGTGCTGCTCCGCGGGGGTCGGGCCGGCAGGACGTGTGCTCACGCCGTACCGCCCTCCCAGCCGACGGCGGCCAGCGCACGCTCCGCCCGAGCCTCGGGGGAACGGTGCTTCAGCGCCTTGCGCAGGTGCGAGCGCCCGCGGTGGATGCGGCTGCGGACCGTGCCGAGCTTCACGCCGAGCGTGGCGGCGATCTCCTCGTACGAGAGTCCTTCGATGTCACAGAGGACGACCGCGGCCCGGAATTCGGGCGCGAGGGTGTCGAGAGCCTGCTGTACGTCGGCGTCGAAGTGCGTGTCGTTGAACGCCTGCTGCGGCGAGGGCTCGCGGCTGGGCAGCCGCTCGGCCGCGTCGTCGGCGAGCGCGTCGAAACGGATCCGCTGCTTGCGGCGGACCATGTCGAGGAAGAGGTTGGTGGTGATGCGGTGCAGCCAGCCCTCGAAGGTGCCCGGCGTGTACGTCGACAGCGAGCGGAAGACGCGGACGAAGACCTCCTGGGTCAGGTCCTCCGCGTCGTGCTGGTTGCCGGTCAGCCGGTAGGCGAGGCGATAGACCCGGCCACTGTGCGTGCTGACGATCTCCTCCCAAGTGGGCGGAGTCCACGCCTGCGATTCCGCATCCGATGCGAAGGTCGCGGTGGTGGGAGCGGAGTCGGCGGTGTGGAAACGGTCAGCGGTGTCGGTCACGGATTTCGGCTCACCCGCCGACCTGAGAAGACGCCGAAGCACTCCTCCCCGATCCACAGGCGCAGCCGCACCTCCCCTGTCGGCTCTGGTGGTGTCCAGTGGAGCCCCTACCATAGCCACCTCGCCCGTTAGCTCCGGATAAGAATCTTTACGCGAATTTGGGGGTCGGCTCGCCCGGCGCTCCGTATCGCGTCCTGCCTCTTTGAACGCGCGGTCCCATCTGCGGGTTCCCGCGTGCAGCGGATACAGTCACCGTTGCGCCAACTACGGGGACAGGAGAGGGCCATTACCGCCAACCGGCAGACGAGCTGGGCGTTCGCCGACGCCTTTGTCGCCGAGGACGATGCGCTGCGCTGGGCCCGTGAGCGGGCCCGGGACGCAGGGCTGCCCTCGGTGTCTCCGGGCACCGGCGCCGCCCTGCGCCTGCTGGCCGCGACCGCCGACGCGAAAGCAGTGGCCGAAATCGGTACCGGAACGGGCGTGTCCGGGATCTATCTGCTGCACGGGATGCGGCCGGACGGGGTCCTGACGACGGTGGACCTGGAGCCCGAGCGCCAGCAGTTCGCGAAGACGGCCTTCCGGGCGGCGGGCTTCGCCGGGAACCGCGCGCGTTTCATCCCGGGCCGCGCCCTGGACGTCCTGCCGCGGCTCGCGGACGGCGGGTACGACCTCGTCTTCTGCGACGGCGACCGGCTGGAGTGCCTGGACTACCTCGCTGAATCGTTGCGCCTGCTGCGACCGGGGGGTCTGGTCTGCTTCGAGGGCGTCTTCGCTGACGGCCGTACCGTCGACTCGGCGGCCCAGCCGGCGGAGGTGCTGCGCGTGCGCGAGCTGCTGCGGGCGGTCCGCGAGAGCCAGGAGCTGCTGCCGTCGCTGCTGCCGGTGGGCGACGGCCTGCTGTGCGCGGTACGGCGCGGCTGACGCGCGGAAACGCCGGGCCGGAGCCGTAGCGCCCCAGGGCCGCAAGGTCCCGGCGCCGTAAGGCCCCAGGGTCGTAGGCCAGGATCCGTAGACGCAGATCCGTAGACCCAGATCCGTAGGCCCCGATCCGTAGGCACGAGCCGGAAAACACTCCTGCCCCGGCGCGGTGAGTACCGTGCCGGGGCAGGAGCGGACAATCCTGGCTTGTCGCGTCAGCCGACTACCTGCTTCAGGGCGTCGCCGAGTGCTTCGGCCTCGTCCGGGGTCAGCTCGACGACAAGCCGACCGCCGCCTTCGAGCGGAACGCGCATGACAATGCCCCGCCCCTCCTTGGTCACCTCGAGCGGGCCGTCGCCCGTCCGCGGCTTCATGGCCGCCATGCTTGTTCCCCTTCCTGAAACCAGCTCTTCGTCAGCCGACGGCCCCTGATCGGGAGCACACGTCACCGGCATCGAACACATTGCTTCCAGGTCATTATCCCGCATCACAGGACCCGATGACCAACATCAGACTGCATCGCTTGCGCAACGCGCTTCCGCAAAACAGCCCATTCCGGCGATCGGCCTGCGATACTTCGCCGCCACCGCGCCACCACCACCCCGTCGGTCTTTGACGCAGCTCACATGTGCGGGGTGCGTGATCTCCGCCATGCTGGGGGTCCCCGGACGAAGTCCAGGGGAGGGTCAGGGACGCAAAGACGCGAAGGGAAGCCGCAATGGCCGACACCGTGCTGTACGAAGTGAGCGACGGACTCGCCACGATCACGCTCAACCGGCCCGAGGCCATGAACGCGATGAACATCGAGGCGAAGGTCGCCCTGCGGGACGCCGCGGAGGCGGCCGCGGCGGACACCGCCGTACGTGCGGTGCTGCTCACGGCGGCGGGCGACCGGGCGTTCTGCGTGGGTCAGGACCTCAAGGAGCACGTGGGCCTGCTGATGACGGACAAAGAGTCCGGGTCGCAGGCGACGATGAACACCGTCCGGGACCACTACAACCCGATCGTCCGGGCGCTGACCGGCATGAAGAAGCCGGTGGTGGCGGGCGTGAACGGCGTCGCGGCGGGGGCCGGCTTCGGCTTCGCGCTGGCGGCGGACTACCGGGTGGTCGCCGACACCGCCGCGTTCAACACCTCCTTCGCGGGGGTCGCGCTCACCGCCGACTCCGGCATGTCGTGGACGCTGCCGCGGCTGATCGGCGCGAGCCGCGCGTCCGACCTGCTGCTCTTCCCGCGTTCGATCAGCGCCCAGGAGGCGTACGAGCTCGGCATCGTGAACAAGCTGGTCCCGGCCGCCGACCTGGCGCAGGAGGCCCTGAAGGTCGCCCGCACGCTGGCCGAGGGCCCGACGGTGGCCTACGCGGCGCTGAAGCAGTCGATGGCGTACGGGGCGGACCACTCACTCGCCGAGGCGCTGGAGAAGGAGGACGAGCTCCAGACGGAGGCGGGCGCCTCCGAGGACCACACGATCGCGGTCCAGGCCTTCCTGGCGAAGGAGAAGCCGAAGTACGTGGGCCGCTAGCGCGCGCCCCCGGGGCGCCCCTTGGTGGCGCCCCGGGCCACGCAGCCCTGCACGTGGTCGTCGACCAGGCCGCAGGCCTGCATGAGGGCGTAGGCCGTCGTCGGGCCGATGAACCGCAGGCCGCGCTTCTTCAGGGCCTTCGACAGGGCCGTCGACTCGTCGGTCACCGCCGGGACGTCGGCGATGGTCAGGGGTGCCGGGCGGGTCGCCGGGTCCGGGGCGTACGACCAGATCAGGGCGTCGAGCTCGCCGGGGGCCCACTCAGCGAGCACCTTCGCGTTGGCCATCGTCGCGTCGATCTTCGCGCGGTTGCGGATGATGCCCTCGTCCACGAGGAGCCGCTCGCGGTCCGCCTCGCCGAACTCCGCCACCGAGGCGATCTTGAAGTCGGCGAAGGCCCGCCGGAAGCCCTCGCGCCGGCGCAGGATCGTGATCCACGAGAGACCCGACTGGAACGCCTCCAGGCACAGCCGCTCGAACAGCGCGTCGTCGCCGTGGACCGGGCGGCCCCACTCCTCGTCGTGGTACGCCACGTAGTCCTCGGTCGACAGGCCCCAGGGGCAGCGCAGTCGGCCGTCCGGGCCGGGGATCGCCTCGCCGGTCACTGTCCTTCGTCCTTGTGCAGCGAGGGCCCCTGCCCGCCGTTCCCTCCGCCGTTCCCGCCCGCGAGCGCCGCCTGCAGATCCGCGATCCGCGCGTCCCGCTCCGCGAGCTCCGCCGCCAGCCGACCCAGGACGTCGTCCACGTCCGCCATGCGGTAGCCCCGCGCGGTCACCGGCAGCCGGAGCGCCTCGATGTCGGCGCGGTCGATCGGCCGCGCCGCCGGCAGGGGGTCCACCAACTGCTCCGGTGCCACCTCGGGCAGCACCTCGCTGTCGCCTCCGCCGACCACCGCGAGGGTGACCGCCGCCACGACCACGACCATCGCGATCAGCAAAAACCAGAACACCAGCGCGCCTCTCCCCGGAGTGGAAATCGTCCGGTGCCGATCGTGCCATGTGCCACCGACAGTTAGGGTCACAGGCGAACGGACGCGAGGGAGGACATAAGGGATGCTGCGCTTGGGACGGCGTGAATTCGGGCCGCACGAGCCGGTGATCATGGCGATCGTGAACCGGACCCCCGATTCCTTCTACGACCAGGGCGCCACCTTCCGCGACGAGCCGGCCCTCGCCCGCGTCGAGCAGGCGGTCGCCGAAGGCGCCGCGATCATCGACATCGGCGGGGTGAAGGCGGGCCCCGGCGAGGACGTCACGGCCGAGGAGGAGGCGCGGCGTACGGTCGGTTTCGTCGCGGAGGTACGGCGCAGGCATCCGGACGTCGTCATCAGCGTCGACACCTGGCGCGCCGATGTCGGAGAGGCGGTCTGCGAGGCGGGCGCGGACGTCCTCAACGACGCGTGGGGCGGGGTGGACCCGCGACTCGCGGAGGTCGCCGCCCGGTACGGCGCCGGTCTCGTCTGCACCCACGCGGGCGGCGCGGAGCCGCGGACCCGGCCGCACCGGGTCGAGTACGAGGACGTGATGGCCGACATCCTGCGGGTCACCGTGGGGCTCGCGGAGCGGGCGGTGGAGCTGGGCGTGCGGCGGGACGGGATCATGATCGACCCGGGTCACGACTTCGGCAAGAACACCCGCCACAGCCTGGAGGCGACGCGACGGCTCGGGGAGATGGCGGAGACTGGGTGGCCGGTGCTGGTGTCTCTGTCGAACAAGGACTTCGTGGGCGAGACGTTGGATCGGCCGGTGAAGGAGCGGGTGCTCGGCACCTTGGCGACGACGGCGGTTTCCGCGTGGCTGGGCGCCCAGGTGTACCGGGTGCACGAGGTGGCCGAGACCAAGCAGGTGCTCGACATGGTGGCGACGATCGCGGGGCACCGGGCGCCCGCAGTGGCCCGCAGGGGGCTCGCGTAGACCTGCGCCTGCAGGCCGGTGGTCGGTTGTGCCCACCCGTTCCTCCCCCTAGGACTCCGTCCTGGGGGGACCCCCACGCGGAACGCATGCCCACAACCGACCGGGGGCACCCGCGGCTCTACCGGCCTGTCTCCTTCGAGACCAGCGCTACCGCCTCTTCCACGTCGTCCGTCACGTGGAAGAGCAGCAGGTCCCGTTCCGAGGCCTTGCCGCCGGCGACGACCGAGTCGCGGAGCCAGTCGACGAGGCCCTTCCAGTACTCCGTACCGAAGAGCACGATCGGGAAGCGGGTCACCTTCCGCGTCTGGACCAGCGTGAGCGCCTCGAAGAGCTCGTCCAGGGTGCCCAGGCCGCCCGGGAGGACCACGAAGCCCTGGGCGTACTTCACGAACATCGTCTTGCGGACAAAGAAGTAGCGGAAGTTCACGCCGATGTCGACGTGCGGGTTGAGCCCCTGCTCGAAGGGGAGCTCGATGCCCAGGCCCACCGAGATGCCCTTGGCCTCCCGCGCGCCCTTGTTCGCCGCCTCCATGGCGCCCGGGCCGCCGCCCGTGATCACCGCGAAGCCCGCCTCGACCAGCGCGCGGCCGAGCCGCACGCCGGCCTCGTACTCCGGCGAGTCCGGCTTCGTGCGGGCCGAGCCGAAGACGCTGATCGCGCTCGGCAGTTCGGCGAGGGCGCCGAAGCCCTCCACGAACTCGGACTGGATGCGCATGACCCGCCAGGGGTCGGTGTGCACCCACTCCGAGTCGCCCTCGGTGTCCAGCAGACGCTGATCCGTGGTGCCCGGCTGGACCTGCTCCCGGCGCCTGAGCACCGGTCCCAGCCGCTGCTCCTCCGGCTTCGACGCTCCCTCGGGGATACCCATGGCCTGCTCCCTCCACCGATCCACTGATCTTCTGATTCGGTCAGGGTAGGTCCACAGACGTGACAAAAAGCGAAATTACGGCTGTCAGTCAGTGAGCCAGTCGCGGAGCCGCTCCTCGCACTGCACGATCCGGTCCACGATCACGTGCTCGTCCACCTTGTGCGCGTAGATCGGGTCGCCGGGGCCGTAGTTGACCGCGGGGACGCCGAGGGCGCTGAAGCGGGCGACGTCGGTCCAGCCGAACTTGGGGTGGGCCGTGCCGCCGACCGCCTTCATGAACTCGGCCGCGGCCGGGTGCGAGAGGCCGGGCAGGGCGCCGCCGCTGTGGTCGTCGATCACGAACTCGGCGACCCCGCAGTCGGCGAAGACCTCGCGGACGTGCGCCACGGCCTCGGCCTGGGTGAGGTCGGGGGCGTAGCGGTAGTTGACGACGACCGTGCAGGCGTCGGGGATGACGTTGTTGGCGACGCCGCCCTCGATCCGTACCGCGTTGAGGCCCTCGTGGTACTCCAGACCGTCGATGACCGGCTTGCGCGGCTCGTACGCGGCGAGCCGGGCCAGGATCGGGGCCGCCGCGTGGATGGCGTTGGAGCCCATCCAGGAGCGCGCGGAGTGGGCGCGCTCGCCCTCGGTCCGCAGGAGGACCCGCAGCGTGCCCTGGCAGCCGCCCTCGACCTCGGCGTTCGAGCCCTCCAGGAGGATCGCGAAGTCGCCCTCCAGCCAGTCGGGGTGCGCCTCGGCGACCTTCCCGAGGCCGTTGAGGTGGGCGGCGACCTCCTCCTGGTCGTAGAAGACGAAGGTGAGGTCGCGGTTGGGCTCGGGGACGGTGGCGGCGATCCGGAGCTGGACGGCGACGCCCGACTTCATGTCGGTGGTGCCGCAGCCCCACAGGATGCCGTTCTCGTCGAGGCGTGAGGGCACGTTGTCCGCGATCGGCACGGTGTCGATGTGGCCGGCCAGGATGACGCGCTCCGCGTGGCCGAGCCGGGTGCGGGCCACGACGTTGTTGCCGTATCGGTCGACGGTCAGGTGCGGCAGGGCGCGCAGGGCCAGCTCGATCGCGTCGGCGAGCGGCTTCTCTGTCCCGCTGACGGAGGGGAAGTCGACGAGCGCGGCGGTGAGCGCCGGACCGTCCAGCGTGAGGTCGAGGGGAGCGTTGTCAGCCATGTGCCGACCCTAACCCGGCCTCCAGTACGGTGGGCCCCGTGTCCGAGCCCACCCGTACCCCCCGCACCTCCCGCACAGGCCGTCTCGCCAGGTTCACGGCCGCCTTCACCGTGCTCTGCGGCCTGATCGCCTATGTGGCCGTGCACCAGGTCACGGGCCCCAAGGGCGCTCCCCAGTGCCGTGTGGGGAGTGGCGAGAACACATACGAGTTCACGCTGGAGCAGGCGTCGAACGCCGCCACCATCTCCGCCGTCGGCACGACGCGCCGGATGCCGGAGCGCGCGGTGACGATCGCCCTGGCGACGGCGCTCCAGGAGTCCGCGCTGCGCAACATCCGGCACGGCGACCGGGACTCCCTGGGTCTGTTCCAGCAGCGCCCGTCCATGGGCTGGGGAACGCCGGAGCAGATCATGGACCCGGTGTACTCCTCGGGGAAGTTCTACGAAGGTCTCGCGAAGGTTCCGGGCTATTCGCGGCTCCCGCTGACCGTGGCGGCGCAGAAGGTGCAGCGCAGCGGTTTCCCGCAGGCGTACGCGAAGCACGAGCCGGACGCGGCGCTGCTGGCGGCCGCGCTGACCGGCCGCTCGGCCGCCGCGCTCAGCTGTACGACCGGCGAGGTGCAGGACGGGGAGCCGGGCGATCCGACGAAGGTCCGGGCGGAGCTGGTGCGGGCGTTCGGCGAGAAGGCCGCCCCGAAGGCGACGGCCGGCGGCAGCTCGGGAGGCTCAGGACGCTCCGGAGCCAAGACGGGCGCCGCCCCCGCCGTGGTCTCGGTACCGGTCCTGGCGACCACCGGGACGGACGCGCAGCGCGGCTGGGAGCTCGCCCACTGGGCGGTGGCGCGCGCGGACGACCTGCGGATCTCGGAAGTCGCGTACGCGGACAAGGTCTGGCGCGCGGGCGACTCCACGGGCACGTGGGCAAGGACGGCGGACGCGGCCGGCGACGGAACGGTCCGTATCAAGCTCGCGCGCTAGCGCGGCAGCGCGGCAGGCGGTTCGCCAGATGACGGGGGACGCGACCGGCGACGCCCGGGTAGCCGGCCCCGCGGCCCGCCAGGCGACGCCCGGGTAGCCCCGGTGGCTCCGGCAGCGCGCCCGACGACGGGACGGACGGGTGGCCCGCGATCATCCGCGCCGGCCCGCCCGGCGTCGCCCTGGTTGCTCGACCCGCGCGCCGGGCGCGTGTACGACCCTTCACCCGACCGGGTATTCGCGGACCGCCGTCCGCGCGCCCCTCGCCGCGCCCCGGCAACTCCCTGCCACTTCCCTTGCCACGCAAGGGAAGTGACGGTTCGGCAGACGTTGGATCTTCGGACGCGTTCGTCCGCTTTCCTCCCCACCCGATAATGCGATGCATTGCACAGCCTTTACCTTCGGCCGCCGCAACCTCTCCCTCCCCCGCCTCGGTTGTCACGGCGTCAGAACGTCCTCTCCGTCGAAGGAGCACCATGTCCCTCCCCCTGACCCGTCGGATCGCCCGCGCCGCACTCCTCGTAGCGGCCGGAGCAGCCCCCGTGGTCGGTGCGGCCGGCTCCGCGAGCGCCCTGGACCACAACATCGCGCCGACCGGAGCCCTCTCCGGTATCTCCAGCCTGGACGGCGCCGGTGTCGGCACCGCCGTCGACGGCGCCTCCCAGACCGCCACCGGCGTGGTCGGCGACACCGGCAGCAAGGCCGTCGGCACGGCCGTCCCGGCCGCCGGCAAGACCGTGGGCGCGGCGGGCAAGACCGCCGCCCCGGCCGCGCAGAAGGTCGCGGGCGACACCGCGGGCAGCGCGGGCGAGGTCCTCGGCTCGACCGCCGGTGCGGCCTCCGAGAGCGCCCCGTCGGCCGGTGGCCTCGGCGGCGCCCTGCCGACCGGCGGCGGCGTGCCGTCGCTGGGCGGCCTGCCGCTCGGCGGCTGACGCCGTCCGGTACTCCGGCACCGGTACGGGAGAGGGCCCGGGGAGCACACGCTCCCCGGGCCCTCTCACATACGTACGACGTCGGTGGCGTCAGGCCAGGCGCTTGACGGCCGCCTCGACCCGCTCGTCGGTGGCGGTGAAGGCCACGCGGACGAACCGCTCCCCCGCCGCCCCGTAGAAGTCGCCGGGCGCGACCAGGATGCCCTTCTCGGCCAGGTACGCCACCGTCTCCCAGCACGGCTCGTCGCGCGTCGCCCACAGGTAGAGGCTCGCCTCGCTGTGCTCGATCCGGAAGCCGTGCGCCTCCAGGGCGGTCCGCAGCGCCGCGCGCCGGGCCGCGTACCGCTCCCGCTGCTCGGCCACGTGCGCGTCGTCGCCCAGGGCGGCGACCGTGGCCGCCTGCACCGGGGCGGCCGTCATCATGCCGCCGTGCTTGCGGATCTGGAGCAGCTCGCCGAGGACGGCCGCGTCGCCCGCGATGAACGCGGCGCGGTAGCCGGCCAGGTTGGAGCGCTTGGAGAGCGAGTGGACGGCGACGATGCCCTCGTGCGTACCGCCGCAGACGTCCGGGTGCAGGACCGACACCGGGTCGGCCTCCCAGCCCAGCTCCAGGTAGCACTCGTCCGAGAAGATGAGGATGCCGTGCTCACGCGCCCAGGCCACGATCCGGGTCAGCTCGTCCTTGCCGAGGACCTTGCCGGTGGGGTTCGAGGGCGAATTGAGCCAGAGCAGCTTGACCGCGGCCGGGTCGAGGTCGGTGGTCGGGTCGTCGTAGACGACCGGCTCCGCGCCGCAGAGCCGCGCGCCGACCTCGTACGTCGGGTAGGCGAGCCGCGGGTACGCGACCTGGTCCCCGGCGCCGAGCCCCAGCTGGGTCGGCAGCCAGGCCACCAGCTCCTTGGAGCCGACGACCGGCAGCACGTTCCCGTGGGTGAGGCCGACCGCGCCCAGGCGCCGCTCGCACCAGCCCGTCAGCGCGTCCCGCAGCTCGGTGGTGCCCCACACCGTGGGATAGCCCGGCGAGTCGGCCGCCGCGACCAGCGCCCGCTGGATCAGCTCCGGCACCGGGTCGACCGGTGTGCCCACGGACAGGTCCACGATGCCGTCCGGGTGGGCGACCGCCGTCTTCTTGTACGGCTCCAGCTTGTCCCAGGGGAAGACGGGCAGGCGCGAAGAGACTGCGCCCGAGACTGCGCTCACGAGTTGGCTCACTTCCTCGTACGTACGGGGTGACGCGTCGGGGAAACGCGTCGGTCCCGTACAGCGGGCGAGGCCGTACGGGACCGAGGGTGGTTGATCAGCCGTTCTGCGGCGGCAGAGCGGCGATGAAGGGGTGGTCGCGCTCGATCAGGCCGAGCTTGGAGGCACCACCGGGCGAACCGAGCTCGTCGAAGAACTCGACGTTCGCCTTGTAGTAGTCCTTCCACTCCTCCGGGGTGTCGTCCTCGTAGAAGATGGCCTCGACCGGGCACACCGGCTCACAAGCACCACAGTCGACGCATTCGTCCGGGTGGATGTACAAGGACCGGGAGCCCTCGTAGATGCAGTCGACGGGGCACTCCTCGATGCAAGCCTTGTCCTTGACGTCGACACAAGGCTGCGCGATGACGTAGGTCACGCTGTCGTTCCTCCTCGGTAGGGCTGGTCTGCGCGGGAGCGCGGCGTCGTCGATGCCCGCCCCTAGTATCTCCGTTCTTGGGGACGATCCGAACAGGAGGGGCGGAGAACCTGTGGAATTCACCGCTGGAGGACGCCTAGAGATGCGTATTACCCGCGCTGACGTGGGAAAACGTGTCTCAGTTCGGTACGTGACACACTCCGGTGCCCCGGGTGAGCGCTTCACCGACGCGGTCGGCGTTCTCACATCATGGGACGCGGGTGTGCTGCTGATCACACGCAGGACCGGTGAGAGCGTCCGGATCGCGGAATCCGCGCTGGTCGCGGGGAAGGTCGTGCCCGCCGCCCCGGCCCGCAGGCGGGGGCCCGCGGCCTCCTTCGACGAGCTGGCGCGGGTCACGGCGCGCGCGTGGCAGCCGGTGGAGAGCGAGCCGCTCGGCGAGTGGACGCTGCGGGCGGCGGCGGGGTTCACGCGCCGGGCCAACTCCGTCCTTCCCCTCGGCGACCCGGGCCTGCCGCTGGACGAGGCGCTGGCGCGGGTGCGCGACTGGTACGCGAAGCGGGATCTGCCCGCGTACGTCCAGACGGCGACCGGTGCCGAGGGCACGCAGGAACTCCTCTGCGCCGAGCTCGAGCGGCGCGGCTGGCAGGCGGAGGTCTCGGCGGAGGTACGGGTCGGCGGGCTCGCGCCGATCGGGGACCTGGACGCCGACGTCTCGTCCGTCCGGCTGTCCCGGGACCTGGACGCGTCCTGGCTGCGGCGCTACAACCGTTTCGGTGTGCCCGGCCCCCATGTGTCGAGCGTCCTCTCCAGCGGCCCGAGTGTGTGGTTCGCGTCCGTACCGGGCACGGGAGACATACCGGCGGCGATCGGACGGTGTGTGGTCGACGGCCGCTGGGCCGGATTCATGGCTGTGGAGGTCGACCCCGCGTCCCGGCGCCAGGGCCTGGCCACGGCCGTCATGACGGCGCTCGCCCGGCAGGCCCTCGACGAGGGCGCGTCGGCGGCCTGGCTCCAGGTGGAGGCGGACAACGACGGGGCAAGGGCGCTGTACGAGGGGATGGGCTTCGCGGTCCATCACCACTACCACCACTACCGGGCGGCGGAGGCGTGAGCGAGGTGACCGGCGTGACCGACTGGCGGCGGGAGTTCGCGGAGGAGGCCCGTTCGAGGCGTCCGGACCTCGCGCGGCTCTGTCTGCTGATCGGCGCGGTGGCGGACGACGGGGTGACCCCGGCCGACCTGGACGCGGCGGAGATCGAGCTGGACCGGCTGGCCGGCGAGCTGCCCTATGGTCTGCGGGACCCGGCGGAGTGGGTGGCGGCGCTCTCCCGGCTGCTCGGCGACCGGTACGGCTTCCAGGGCACCCCGGCCGACTACCAGCGCCTGGAGTCCTCGCTGCTGCACGAGGTCCTGCAGCGAAGGCGGGGCCTGCCGATCCTGCTGTCGGTCGTCTGGCTGGAGGTCGCCCGCAGGGCGGGCGCGCCGGTGTACGGGCTCGGCCTCCCGGGCCATTTCGTCGTCGGCTTCGGCGACCCGGCGGCGCAGGTCCTCGCGGACCCCTTCGCGGGCGGCCGGGCGATGACGGGCCTGGACGCGGAGCTGCTGGTGGCGGGCGCGACGGGCGAGCCCCTGGAACCCTCGATGCTGCGTCCGGCGGACCGCCTGGACATCGTCCTGCGCATCCTCAACAACATCCGCGCCTGGGCCTCACCACGCCCGGAACGCTCGGGCGTCGCGCTCTGGGCGGTCGAGCTGTCCCTCCTCCTCCCCTCCCACCCGGCCCGCCTGCGCTACGAACACGCGGAGCTGCTGGTCCAGCGCGGCGAGTTCCTGGCGGGGGCGGCGGAGATGGAGGCGTACGCCACGGTCGTGGACGCGGTCGAACCGAGCGCGGCGGCATCGATCCGCAACCGGGCGCAGGCGGCGCGGGCGCTGCTGAACTAGCGCGGGTCCGGTCGCTCACGCTGGAGGTGCCCCTCCCTGTGACCTGCCCTGCGGCGGTCAGGATCCGCCTGTGGCTGCTCGGCCTGCGCCCGCAGGAACCAGTCGAGGGCGGGGGCCAAGGGCTCCGGCGGTGGCCAGGCATTGATCACGGCGAGCAGCTGGAGGTAGCGGACTCGGCGCGGGTCGGCGGCGGCTTCGAGGTACGAGCGGAGGTCGTCGGGGCAGGAGGGGTGGGCGGTGACGTGGGCGACGATCGCGCGCGCCGCCGGCGAGGCCGGGTCGAGGGCGAGGTCGGCCGTCTCGCGGACGACGGCCACGATGTCGGGGCGCGGGGGCGTGAGGCCGCCCTCGTGCGCGGCGGCGAACCGCTCGGCCATCCCCCGGGCGCCGGCCACGAACTCCGGGTCCTGGGCCAGTTCCGCCAGCTCCACCCAGGCGGCGACCTGCGCGTCGTCGGGGTCGTCGGGCAGCTCCGGTGTCATCGAGCGGACGACGCCCGCGTCGAGAGCGCCGTAGGCGGCGGCGAGGAAGTCCGCGATCAGACGGTCGCGTTCGACGGCGGACAGTCGCGCGAGCTTGTGCATGAGGTCCAGCTCCTCCGGGGTGGACCCGCGCCCTGCCACCGCCGTCAGCACCGCGCGCCGCAGACGCAGCGTGCGGATCTGCACGTCCAGCGCGTCGGCGTGCGCGGCGACGACCTCGGCCAGGGTGGCCTCCCGGTCCACGACCTTCCGGATGGCCGGAAGGCCGAGACCGAAGTCGCGCAGGGTGCGTACGAGGTCGATGCGTGCGACGGCGTCGGCGCCGAAGCGGCGGTGGCCCGCGGGTGTGCGGTCGGCGGGCGGGACGATGCCCTCGTCGGCGTAGAAGCGGACGGTTTTGACCGTCGTCCCGGTCCGCCGCGCCAGTTCACCGATCGAGTAGAGCGTCTCGCCGTCCATGCGGACCACTCTGCGGCCTCCCCTTACGGGAGAGGCAAGAGCCCTCGGGAGATGCGTCGGCCGGGCGTCAGCGGCCGAAGCGGTCGAACTTCACGTCCGGACCGCAGACGTTGAAGGTGGCCGCCGAACCGTCGGCCTTGGTCACCTTGACGCTACGGCCCTCGTCGTCCGGCAGTGCGATCTCGACCGTGGACGCCTGGATGGCGCACACCTCACGGGCCGATGCGGAGCCCTCGAAGTTCAGGTCCTGGTACATGACCATCGCCTCGGCCGAGGCGCCGGGCTTGATGTCGACGGCGTCGGTGCCGTTCTTGGAGTTGTCGGCGCTGATCGGCTCGGCCTTGGCCTGGTCGTCCTTGGCCACCAGGGTGCTGGCGCCGACGATGGTGCAGGTCGCCTTCGACGTGTTGGTGACCTTGATGGTGGCCCCGGCCGGCTCCTGCTCGCTCGCGTGGTGAGCGGACGCGATGAACGTCAGCGCGGTGTTCTTCGTCGTACACGCCCCCGTGGCACCGCCCGTTCCGCCGCCCGTCGACGTACCCGCGGAGGACGTGCCCGAGGAAGACCCACCGGAGGAGGACGCGTTCGAGCCGGAGCCGCTCGCCGACGAGCTCGCCGAGGCGGAGGCGGACGCGGAGGTCGACGCGGAGCCGGACGCGGACGCCGTCGCCGACGGGCCGTCGCCGGCCGCCTTGTCGGCGGACTTGTCGTCACCGCAGGCCGTCAGGCTCAGGCCCGCCAACACGATGGCGGCGGCGGTGGTTGCGGTACGGGTGATCACGCGCATGGGTCTCTCTCCGACTGGACTGAATCTCGACAGTGCACGGTCTGAGACAGCATCCAGGTCACCCGGGTTTCGCCCGGCTCCCCCGAACGGGTCCTTCGGCGAAAGCTGAACACGACGCACCCACGACCTCCCCCATCCCCACACCGGGCACGCCGCCGACCCACTGGACACGGAGCCAAAGACTCCGATTCTTCGGGTGGTTGTCTGCTCAAGTGACGTGAGTACGCATGCTCATGTGCCCGGTGACGCGGCCTCCGCATGATGCGTGCATGCGATCGACAACCCTTGCGAAGCCCTTGCTGGCGGCCGTGCTCGGCTGCATCGTCCTCTCCGGCTGCGGCACCCAGAAGGCCACCGCCGATCAGACCCCCGCCGGCGGCACCGTCTCGGCGACGACCCCGCCGGTCGCTCCGCCGACCGACGGCGACCCGGAGATGCGGTTCCTCACGTTGCTGGACCGCGTCAATCGGGGCTGCGCCCCGGACCTCGCGCCCAGACCCGAGGACCTGCCGGGCTGGGAGGCCGCGCCCACCCCGAGATACGGGCCGGGCGAGACGCCACCGGGTGTGCCGAACGCCGACGGGGACATCCCGATTCCCGTGGATGACCCCGTGCCGTCGAAGCCGACCCCCGACTCCACCGCGCCCAATCCGGTCGCGTCCGAGCCGGTCCAGGAGGTTCCGCTGACCGCCGTCGAGAGGTGCACCGGCGAAGAGCACGCGCAGCGCGTCGGCGAGGCGTTCAGAAACACCGGCACGACCAACTACCAGGCGATGCACACGAAGCTGACGAGCCTCGACTACCCGGCGCCGCGAATCCACCGGATGCCCGACCACGCGGGCAAGCCCCGGGCACGGGTCGACCTGCGCTTCATGGGCAGCCACGTGGCCCTGGAGGTCACCGGCACCGGCAGCGGCGTGATCGTCGAAACGTTCGGGGCTCCGGAGACCGAGGACGTGCAGGTGAACGAGGTGAAGCGGAAGCCGAAGCCGGACGCGCCCACGTCCTGAAAGAACCCGTCGAGCCGACGTGGGCGCGGGCCCGACGGGTGATGTTCGTGCGGGTCGGGTGGCTGCTGAGCGGGCAGCCGGGGGCCGTGGACCACCGCGCCCGGCGCGGTGCAGACCACCGACATCTGCGACCCGGCCCGCTCGGCCGCCGGCGTCGGCTCGGGCAGACTGCTGCCGGATGGGGCTCCCTCGCTCGTACGAAGCGTCAGCCCTCGCCGTTCAGGTCGATGACCTTCGTCCGCTCGGCCGGGGTCTTGCCCATCAGGGCGTCGCGCATCACGAAGGCCACGTCGTCGGCGGAGACCTGGTGCTTCTTGCCGTCGCCCTTGGTGATCACGATGCCGTCGAAGACGCCGTCGAGGAGCTTCTCGATCGCCTTCTTGTCGTAGACCTCCACCAGGCGGCCGCCGACGGGCTTCATGGAGAGGATCTGCGGCAGCGACCGCGCCGGGCCGAACTTGATCTCCTTCGAGCCCGCCTTGATCGTGATCAGGTCGGACATCGCGGGCTGGGCGAACTCCTTCATCGCCCGGTCCAGCTCGGCCTGGGTGATGGTGGGCTCGCGGGTGACGACGGGCAGTTCGACGGGCTTCGACTGGCCCGTCTGGACCTGGGCGCGGAACGCGTCCTTGACGAAGATCATCGAACGGGCGACGTCCAGACCCTTGCCCGGCTTGCCCGGTACGGCGGTGGCCTTGCCCGGGGAGAACCGGATGGTGCCCTCGGTGGCCGAGCCGGACGTGCCGGAGACGTCGGTGAGAGCCACGGCCAGCTTCTCCTCGTCGACCGGGAGCTTCGGCTCGGCGACGCGCTCGCCGCCGAAGAGCGAGCCGATCACGGAGACGGGGTTGTAGTCGCTGCCCGCGGCGGCGCGGACGGTCTCCTGGCTGTCGAGGGAGAGACCGGCCTTGTCCGGGGACAGCTCGACCGTCTTCCCACCGACGCTGAGCCGGAGGGGGGCGTGGGCGCGCTTGCCGAGTGCGGCTTCCAGCTTGTTGACGCCCTCCTCCTTCGTACCGCCGCCGATGTCGACACCGAGGACGGTCGTGCCCTTGGGGACGTCGGAGTGGTTGAGGAGCAGGCCGGCGCCGTAGGCGACGCCGACGAGGCCGAACACGCCGACACCGACGAGGACGAGCTTGGAGCGGCCCTTCTTCGCCGGGGCGGAGGAGGCTGAGGCGGAGGGCGTCGAGGTCCTCGGAGCGGCGGGCGCCGGGGCGCCGCCGACGACCTCGGGCGCCGAGAAGCCTCGGTCCGGGAGGCGGGGCGTGAGGTCCGGGCCGGACGGCACGACGGGGATGCCGCTGGTGAGCGTGTCACCGGAGACGTGGCCGCCGCCGGTGCCCGCGCCCGGCGGGGTGATCGGGCCGGGGCTCTGCGGGGTCAGGACCGCGGTGTCGTCCGACATGCGCGGCGCTCCCCCGAAGGGGCCGCCGCCGAGAGGCCCGCCGCCCAGTGGGCCGCCACCCAGCGGGCCACCGCCCGCCGGAGCGCCGCCCACCGGAGCGCCGCCCACCGGAGCGCCGCCCACCGGACTGCTGCCGGTGACGGGGCCGGTGGTCGGACCGGTCGGCGGCTTCGGGCCGCCCGGGCCACCGGGAGCACCCGGGGAGTACGGGGCGCCGTCGGGGCCGTACGCGGCCTCGTCCTGCGGCGGCGTCGCGAGGTACATCGGCGTACCGGACGCGGGGGTCGCCGCGATCGAGGCGCCGCCGACGGTCGGGATGCCGCCGGTCGCGGGCCCGGCGAAGCCGGAACCGCGGGCCGGGCCGCCCGTGGCCGGGGGTCGCGCACCCGGAGGAGGCGTACGTCCGGGCGCGCCGGGGCCGCCGGGAGCGGCACCGGGTCCCCGGCCCGCGGGCCCCGAGGGTCCGGCGGGCCTGGACGGCGCGGAGGGTGCGGACGGCGTGGCGGGCGCGGCCGGAGCCGGGGCCGCCGATGCCGTGGGGGCGGCCGGCTTGCGCGGGGCGAACCAGTCGCTGGTGGGCTTGTCCTCGGCCTTGGGCTCCGGCTCCACCGTAGGCGAAGCCGGGGCCTCGCGCTCCGGGGCCGGGGCCGGGGCCGGCACTTGGGCCTTCTGGGCGGCGGCCGGCTCACGCCTGGGCGCCTCGGCCTGGGCCTCGGTCTCCCCGACCGGCTTGCGGACCACCACGGGCGGGATCGGCCGCGAACCCGGGATGTTGATCCGGATCCGGGTGGTCAGCGTGGTCTCGGTCTTCGGCTCCTCCGGCTGCGGCGGAGCGGACGCGGCGGCGGCGCCGGCCGTGTCGTCGGACCCGTCCTGCGTGGGGTGGAGCGACGGATACTGACGGGATCCGTACGGCGGTGTACCCGAGGGGTACGCGGCTCCACCGCGCCCCTGGGCGCCGGAGGACGAACTGTCAGTCTCTCGACCAGTTTCACGACTCAAAGCAGGTTCTCCCGGTTGGCTCCACCGCCCGCTCTTGCTGGTGCTCGTGTACCCGGGCGGCTCGGCGGCGCGCACCACCATACTGGCCGTCGCCGACAGGCACCCGACGGCCGGGGATCGAGCACGGGGCATTCCGGCCGAAGTCCGGGCAGCCCTTCACAGAAGCTCCGCTCAACTCGGCCTGTTCACGAGGCCGGTCGCGACAGCCGCGACATGGTGGCGCACATCACAGCGACGGCCATGCCGCCCAGAAGATAGATCATCTCCTCGACCCCGCCGCCGAAGACCCCGTCGCCTTCCGGCCGTCCGAGGCTGAGCAGCACGATCGCGACGAGCCAGCCCGCCGCCGGCGCCGCGAGGCCCAGTTGCGTGTCGGTGGCCCGCAGCCCTCCGTAGAAGACGCCCGCGGTGGCGAGCAGCGCGATGATCAATCCCCCGGGGAACCAGGCGCCTTGGGCGAGCGAGCCCGCCGCTCCGACGAGTGCACCGAGGACGAGGAAAAGTACGTACCAGACCACACGGATGTTCACGGCGTCACCACACCCGCGAACAGGTCCTTCTCGCGCACGCCCGCCGGTGCGCCCGGTGTGCCCCTGACCAACTGGTAGTACTCCGTGGTGAAGATCGGCTGGCCGAGGTCGTTGGAGAGGGCGAAGAAGGGTCCGTCGACGGCGATTTGGGTGACATGGGCCCGCATCGCGGCCGTCTTGCGCCCCGCCCAGTCCGTGCCTCCCGTACCGCCGTCGATCTCGGCGGTGATCAGGGAGTCGTCGACCACGCCCGGCACGTCGTCGATGTCCGCGATGCCGGGGAAGTCGGCGCCCTCGACGCGCAGCCGGGCGAAGGCGGCCTCGGCGACCGGGCGCGGGACCCGGTTCCAGTAGATCTTCGCGATCGCGTGCGCCGGGCCGAGGTCGGGGCGGTACGAGGCGTCCGCCGCCAGCTCGGCGGCGCGCATGGCGACGCGGTGGGCCTGGATGTGGTCGGGGTGGCCGTAGCCGCCGTCCGGGTCGTAGGTGACCAGGACCTGTGGGCGGGTCTCGCGGATGATCTCGACGAGGTACGGGGCGGCGGTGTCGACGTCCGTGTTCCAGAAGGCGTTCTCGCGCCGGTTCTGCTCGACTCCCATCATTCCGGAGTCGCGGAAGCGGCCGGGGCCGCCGAGGAAGCGGTGGTCGGTGACGCCCAGCTCCTTCATCGCGGCGGCGAGTTCGCCGACGCGATGGGCCCCGAGCCGGTCCTCCCGGTCGGGTGCCAGGTGGGCGAGCTCGGGCGGGATGACCTCGCCCTCCTCGCCGAGCGTGCAGGTCACCAGGGTGACCTGGGCACCCTCGGCCGCGTACCTGGCCATGGTGGCGCCGTTGTTGATCGACTCGTCGTCGGGGTGCGCGTGCACCAGGAGCAGACGACGGGCTGGGAGAACCGTCATGGCCCCACCCTACGAGGCGGGGCCACTCGCAGCGTCCGAGGTCAGAACTTGAGGCCGCCGATCATGCCCGCCACGTTCGTGGTGAGGGTGCTGATGGACGGGGCGATGGACGAGCTCGCCAGGTAGAACCCCAGGAGCGCGCAGACCGCCGCATGTCCAGCCTTCAGCCCGGATTTCCGGATCAGCAGGAAGACGACGATCGCCAGCAGCACCACCGCCGAAATCGAGAGTGCCACGGCGGTTCACCTCCACACTTCTTCGGTCGGATATTCGGACGGTCAGGTCGGCGAGCATGTGCCAGCTGTCCCCTACCCACCTAGCGCTACGGATCATAACTATGTGTGGCTTCGCATTGATGGTGTACGGGGGCACAGGGGGGCGCACAGCGCTAGGTTCGGTCGCATGACCTCCAGGCAACAGCGGTCGTTCCCGCTCTCGTTCCCTCGTCAGTACGCCCGGACGCAGCGCTTCACCCTGGGCGTTCCGCGAGCGTTCACGGTCTCCCCGGACGGTGAGCGGGTGGTGTTCGTGCGCTCGTCGTCCGGTACCGACCGTTCGCACGCCTTGTGGGTGCTCGACCTCGACGGTCCGGCGCGCGAGGCCCGGGAGCGGCTCGCGGCCGATCCGGAGGCGCTGCTCGAGGGCGCGGCCGAGGAGTTGTCGGCCGAGGAGCGCGACCGGCGGGAGCGGAGCCGCGAGGGCTCGGGCGGGATCGTGGCCTATGCGGTGGACGCGGCCGTGGAGTTGGCGGCGTTCGCGCTGTCGGGGCGGCTGTTCGCGGCGGAGCTGAGGGCGGGGACGGCGCGGGAGCTGCGGGTGCCCGGGCCCGTGATCGATCCGCGGCCGTCGCCGGACGGGCGGCACATCGCCTATGTGACGCGGGGCGCGCTGCGGGTGGCGGGGGCGGACGGGGAGGGCGACCGGGCGCTGGCGGAGCCGGAGGACGCGCACACGACCTACGGTCTGGCGGAGTTCGTGGCGGCCGAGGAGATGGGGCGCTCGCGGGGCTTCTGGTGGTCGCCGGAGTCGGACCGGCTGCTTGCGGCGCGGGCGGACGACCGGCCGGTGCGGCGGTGGTGGATCGCGGACCCGGCGCATCCGGACCGGGAGCCGCGGGTCGTGCCGTACCCGGCGGCGGGGACGCCGAACGCGGAGGTGCGGCTGTACGTGGTGGATCTCGCCGGGGAGCGTACGGAGGTCGAGTGGGACCGGGACCGGTATCCGTATCTGGCCCGGGTGCACTGGTCGTCGGGTGGGGCTCCGCTGATCCTCGTACAGGCCCGTGACCAGCGCACGCAGCTCCATCTGGCGGTGGACGCGGAGTCCGGGGCGACCCGGACGGTGCATGTGGACGAGGACCCGGTGTGGCTGGAGCTGCTGCCGGGGGTGCCGGCCTGGGCTCCGGACGGGCGTCTCGTCCGGATCGCCGACGAGGGCGGGGCGCGGGTGCTGGCGGTCGGGGACCGGGCGCTCACCGGGGCGCAGCTCCAGCTGCTGAACGTCCTCGACGTCGGGGAGAACGACGTCCTGGTGTCGGCGTCGGCCGGCGAGGAGGCGGCGGAGCCGGAGACCGGGGAGATCCATGTCTACCGGGTCAATGAGCTGGGGGTGGAGCGGGTCTCCGAGGGGACCGGAATTCACTCGGCGGTGCGGGGCGGCGCGGTGACGGTGCTGGTCTCCGCCCGGCCGGACACGCCGGGGAGTGTGGCGCGGGTGCTGCGCGACGGCGAGCAGGTGGCGGTGATCGCCTCGCACGCGGAGACGCCGGTGCTGTCGGCGCGGGTGCGTCTGGTGGAAGGGGGCGCACGGCGGATTCCGTGCGCCGTCCTGCTCCCCTCGGGGTACCGGGAAGGTGACGGACTACTGCCCGTACTCATGGATCCGTACGGTGGTCCGCACGGTCAGCGGGTGCTCGCCGCGCACAACCCGCATCTGACGTCCCAGTGGTTCGCCGACCAGGGCTTCGCCGTGATCGTCGCGGACGGGCGGGGCGCTCCGGGCCGGTCTCCGGCCTGGGAGAAGGCGATCGCGAACGATCTGACGCCCGCCCTCGACGACCAGGTCGAGGCGCTGCACGCGCTGGCGAAGGACTTCCCGCTGGATCTGGGGCGGGTGGCGATCCGGGGCTGGTCGTACGGCGGTTATCTGGCGGCCCTCGGGGTGCTGCGACGGCCCGATGTGTTCCATGCCGCGATCGCGGGGGCGCCGGTGGCCGACTTCCGGCTCTACGACACCCACTACACGGAGCGGTATCTGGGGACCCCACAGGACAGTCCGGAGGTGTACGCGGCGAACTCGCTGGTCACCGACGACGGTCTGTCGGCGCCGGAGAACCCCGCACGACCAATGATGATCATCCATGGTCTGGTCGACGACAATGTGGTGATGGCCCATACGCTGCGGCTGTCCTCGGCGCTGCTCGCGGCGGGGCGGCCCCATGAGGTGCTGCCGCTGACGGGCGTGACCCATATGACGCCGCAGGAGCAGGTGGCGGAGAACCTGCTCCTGCTCCAGGTGGACTTCCTGCAGCGGTCGCTGCCCCCGGCCCCCTAGACCCTGATCCGCCGGACAGGCCCTAGGGGTTCACCAGCCGGGCGGCGGCGGGAACGGCGGTGCGGGTGGCAACACCGGGGTGCCCAGCGGGGCCGGGGCGACAGGGCGCTCGCCCCGGCCGGCCAGCACGACGAGGACGGCGGCACCGGCGAGGACGTAGAACGCCGAGGACAGGACGGTCAGTTGCTCCGGAAGGTCGCGGTGAACGACGTTCTCGATCAGCTCGTACCGCACGGCCGCCAGGAAACCCATGATTCCCCCGCCGCACAGGAGCGCACCCGAGACCAGGCCGAGGGGGCGGGCGTACGGGCGACGGGCGAAGGCGCCACCCGCCGCCGTCAGCATCAGCAGCACGACGACGGCGACGAGCCAGCCGGGCGGCGGCGCGAGCAGCGGCGCGAGGAGGGAGCGGCCGCCGGTGAAGCGGTCGACGGTGATCTCGGCGGGGAGTTCGAGGGCCCAGTAGACCTCCCAGGCCGTCTCGGCGAGAGCGGCGATCAGCAGCAGGACGGCGGCGGCGATGGCGGGGCCGGAGCGGGGGCGGCTCGGGAGGGGCTCGTACACCGAATCGGCGGGGCGGCGGCCGACCGCGGCCGTGACGAGCAGGCCGGCGGCGAGGGCCAGGTCGAGGAGCGTGGTGAGGAGGGCTCCGTTGCCGTCTCCGGTGGCCCACATCCCCGGCAGCCGTAACGCGAGGGTGACGGCGCCCGTGGCGGCGAAGGCGGAGGCGGCGAGGGGCGAGCGCAGGGCCGCGACGGCGGTGGCGACGTAGATGCCCGTCAGGACGAGGTCGAAGCCCGTGGTGGCGGACCGGTCGCGCAGCAGCAGGCGATGGTCCCCGGCCCAGTACCAGGCGAGGTCGGTGTACGAGCCGCCGAGGGCGGCGACGTCCCGCAGGATCCAGCCCGCGGTCACGAGGGCGAGTACGAGGGAGAGGGCGGCGCCGGTGAGTCGTGCTGCGCGAGTCACTGTCACGAGGCCGATACTCACCGCTACCACGCGGCGAAACAAGCGATTCCGCATATTCGACCGGCAAGGCGGGGCGACGCGGCGGCCGGCCGGGACGACATGGCGCGTCCCGGCCGGCCTACGGCACCCGCACGGCCGTACGCTGTCGAGAGTGACGCGTCCGTATATCGGAGCCGGGTCGGTCGAGTTGCCTGCGTGTTAACCCATTTACTCCGACTCGCCCTCCGTCGGCTCCGTGGGCACCACGTGCTTCTCCTCCGCGAAGTGGCAGGCGGAGTCGTGCTTCGCCGGGGTGTCCGACAGCCGGAACTCCGCGGGGACCGCAAGCAGCGGGACCTCCAGCGTGCAGCGCTCCTGGGCCTTCCAGCAGCGGGTGCGGAAGCGGCAGCCCGAGGGGATGTTGGCCGGCGAGGGTACGTCCCCGGTGAGGATGATGCGTTCGCGGTGCTCCCGCGCGTCCGGGTCGGGCACCGGCACCGCGGAGAGCAGCGCCTGGGTGTACGGGTGCGTGGGGTGCTCGTAGATCTGGTCCTCGGTGCCGATCTCCACGATCCTGCCGAGGTACATGACGCCGACCCGGTCGGAGATGTGCCGGACGATCGACAGGTCGTGGGCGATGAACACGTACGAGAGCGAGAACTCGTCCTGGAGCTTCCCCAGGAGGTTCACCACCTGGGCCTGGACGGACACGTCGAGCGCCGAGACCGGTTCGTCCGCGACGATGATCTCCGGCTGGAGCGCGAGGCCGCGGGCGATGCCGATGCGCTGACGCTGGCCGCCGGAGAACTGGTGCGGATAGCGGTTGATGTACTCCGGGTTGAGGCCCACCACGTCGAGCAGGTCCTGGACCTTCCGCCGCCGGTCGCCCTTCGGGGCGACCTCGGGGTGGATCTCGTACGGCTCTCCGATGATGTCGCCGACGGTCATCCGCGGGTTGAGCGAGGTGTACGGGTCCTGGAACACCATCTGGATGTTGCGGCGGACCGCGCGCAGGGCCTTCGGGGACAGCGTGGTGATGTCGTCGCCCTTGTAGCGGATCGAGCCCGAGGTCGGGCGCTCCAGGTTGACCAGCATCTTGGCCACGGTCGACTTGCCGCAGCCGGACTCGCCGACGATGCCCAGGGTCTCCCCCGCCGCCAGGTCGAAGTCGACGCCGTCGACGGCCTTGACCGCACCGACCTGCTTCTTGAAGAGGATGCCCTGGGTCAGCGGGTAGTGCTTGTACAGGTCCCGGACCTCGAGAATCGGCTCAGCCACGGATGGCCTCCTGCCAGAAGTGGCACGCGCTGCGGCGTTCCTCCGACACTTCGTACAACGGCGGCTCGTCGGTGCGGCACACGTCCCGGGCCAGCGGACAGCGCGGGTTGAAGGCGCAGCCGGGCGGGATGGCCAGCAGGTTCGGGGGCAGGCCCTTGATGGCGTACAGCTCCTGCCCCTTCTGGTCCAGGCGCGGGATCGAGTCGAGCAGGCCGCGGGTGTAGGGGTGGGCGGGTGACTTGTAGATCTCGTGGACGGGGGCGGTCTCGACGATCCGGCCCGCGTACATGACGGCGATCTTGTCGGCGACGTCGGCGACCACGCCGAGGTCGTGGGTGATGAGGATGAGGCCCATGTTGAGCTCGCGCTGGAGCTCGGCGAGCAGGTCCATGACCTGGGCCTGGACGGTGACGTCGAGCGCGGTCGTCGGCTCGTCCGCGATGATCAGCTCCGGTTCGAGGGAGAGCGCCATCGCGATCATGATGCGCTGGCGCATGCCGCCGGAGAACTGGTGCGGGTACTGCCCCACCCGTTCCTTGGCCGCCGGGATGCGGACCCGGTCCATCAGCTCGATCGCCTTGGTCCGGGAGTCCTTGCGGGACATGCCCTGGTGGACCTGGAACATCTCGCCGAGCTGGTCCCCGACGCTGATGACCGGGTTGAGGGAGGACAGCGCGTCCTGGAAGATCATCGCCATCTTCGCGCCCCGGACCTTGCGCCGTTCCTCCTCCTTGTACGTCAGCAGGTCCTGGCCCTGGAAGAGGATCTCGCCGCCGGTGATCTTTCCCGGCGGGATGTCGAGGATGCCCATGACGGCCTGGGCGGTGACGGACTTGCCGGAGCCGGACTCGCCGAGCACGGCCAGCGTCTCGCCCGCGTCGACCGAGTAGCTGACCCCGTTGACGGCCTTGGCCACCCCGTCCCGGGTGTGGAACTCCACGTGCAGATCGCGCACTTCGAGCAGCATGGGCGCCTACCTCAGCTTCGGGTCGAGGGCGTCGCGCACCGCGTCGCCGAGCATGATGAACGCGAGCACGGTGATGGCGAGCGCGCCCGCCGGCCAGAGCAGCATGTGCGGGGCGTTGCGGATGTACTGCGAGGCCGAGGAGATGTCGATGCCCCAGGACACGGTCGGCGGCTTCAGCCCGACGCCGAGGTACGACAGGGTCGCCTCCAGCGAGATGTACGTACCGAGGGCGATGGTCGCCACGACGATGACCGGCGCGACGGCGTTGGGCGCGATGTGGCGCAGCAGGATCCGGGAACTGGGGGCGCCGAGCGCGCGGGCCGCCTGGACGTAGTCGTTCTGTTTGGCGGTGATGACCGAGCCGCGGGCGATGCGGGAGATCTGCGGCCAGCCGAGCAGCACCATGAAGCCGATGACGGGCCAGATGGTGTTGCTGGTGACGACCGACAGCAGGACGAGTCCGCCGAGGACGACGGGGATGGCGAAGAAGACGTCGGTGATCCGGGAGAGGACCGCGTCCCAGCCGCCGCCGAAGAAGCCGGCCAGGCTGCCGAGGGCGGAGCCGAGGATCGCGACGCCGAGGGTGGCGAGGACGCCGACGGAGACGGAGGTCCGGGCGCCGTAGACCGTGCGCGTGTAGACGTCGCAGCCCTGGCCGTTGAAGCCGAAGGGGTGGCCGGGCTGGGAGCCTTCCTGGGCCTTGGACAGATCGCACTGGAGGGGGTCTCCGCTGGCGATCAGGGAGGGCCAGATGGAGATGACGACCAGGAAGAGGATGATCAGGCCCGAGATGATGAAGACCGGGTTGCGGCGCAGGTCGTGCCAGGCGTCGGACCACAGGGAGCGGGGCTTGCCCGAGGGCCCGGTGCCGAGGGGGCCGCCCGGGGTCTTCTCGAGCGACTCCCCCTCCTCCATGGCGAGGTCGGTGGCGCCACCCGCTCCCGTGTGGTCGATGGCGCGCCCGTCGTCGAACGGCTCAAGCGGCTCAGGCATAGCGGATCCTCGGGTCAAGGACGGCGTACAGGAGGTCGACGAGGAGGTTGGCCAGCAGGAAGATGAGGACGAGGATCGTCACGAAGCCGACGACGGTCTGGGTGTTCTGGCGGACGATGCCCTGGTAGAGCTGGTAGCCGACGCCGTGGATGTTGAAGATCCGCTCGGTGACGATGGCGCCGCCCATCAGCGCGCCGATGTCGGCGCCGATGAAGGTGACCACCGGGATGAGCGAGTTGCGCAGCAGGTGGCGGGTGATGACCCGGCGGCGCGGCAGGCCCTTGGCGACGGCGGTGCGAACGTAGTCGGCGCGCTTGTTCTCGGCGATCGAGGTGCGGGTGAGCCGGGTGACGTAGGCGAGCGAGACGGAGGCGAGGACGAGGCCGGGGACGATCAGCTCGTTGAAGGGGGCCTCGGGCGAGACGGCGGGCTTGATCCAGCCCCACTCCACGCCGAGCAGCAGCTGGAGCAGGAGACCGGTGACGAAGGTCGGGATCGAGATGACGACCAGCGTGAGCAGCAGCACGCTGGTGTCGATGGGGCGGCCGCGGCGCAGGCCGGTGAGGACGCCGAGGGTGATGCCGATGACGATCTCGAAGAGGATCGCGACGATCGTGAGCCGGATGGTGACGGGGAAGGCGCTCGCCATCAGCTCGGTCACCGGCTGGCCGTTGAAGGCCGTACCGAAGTCACCGGTGAAGAGATTGCCCATGTAGATCAGGTATTGCTGCCAGACCGGCTTGTCGAGGCCGAACTCTTTCTCCAGCTGGGCCGCGGTCGCCGGGTCGCAGGCGCGGTCGCCGCAGAGGCCGGCGATGGGGTCGCCCATCACGTTGACCATGAGGAAGATCAGCAGGGTGGCGCCGATGAAGACCGGGATCATCTGCAGCAGACGCCGGATCACATAACGTCCCATGAGGGGCTCCGGGGGTGTGGGGAAGTCGTACGGCCCGGCACGCGGGGGAACGCGGGGCCGGGCCGGGCCGTACGCCGACGAGCTGCGTCAGCCGACCTTGATCTGGTCGTAGACGGGGACGCTGAAGGGGTTCAGCATCACGTTGGAGACGCGCTCGGAGTAGCCCGCGCTGCCGTTCTGGTACCAGAGCGGGATCGCGCCCATGTCGTCGCGGAGGACTTCCTCGGCCTGCTGGAAGGTCTCGACGGCCTTGTTGATGTCGGACTCCGCGTTGGCCTGGTCGACGAGCTTGTCGAACTCCGGGTCGCTGTACTTGCCGTCGTTGGACGAGGCGTTGGTGTAGTAGAGCGGCTGGAGGAAGTTCTGGATGAGCGGGTAGTCCATCTGCCAGCCGGCGCGGAACGGGCCCTTCATCTTCTGCGTGCTGACCTGGCTGCGATAGTCGGCGAAGGTGCCGATCGGGTTGCCGACGCAGGCCCTGTTGTTGCCGAGCGCGTTGTTGATGGAGTTGCAGACGGCGTCCACCCACTCCTTGTGGGAGCCGGTGTCGGCGTTGTACGAGATCGTCATGGTGCCGCCGGGGATGCCTCCGCCCTCGGCCACCAGCTTCTTCGCCTCTTCGGCGTTGTACGTGCAGAAGTCGCCGCAGATGTCCTTGAAGCCGCCGTCCTCGCCGAGGACCGGGGAGGTCCAGTCGACGGCCGGGGTGCGGGTCTTCTGGAAGATCGTGTCGGTGATCTGCTCGCGGTTGATCGCCATGGAGAGGCCCTGGCGGAGCTTCTCCTGGCCCGGCTTGTTCCACGCGGCGTCGTAGAAGGGGAAGCCGAGGGTCTGGATGATGCCGGCCGGGACGTTGATGTACCGGTCGCCGAGGTCCGCCTGGACGTTCTTGAGCTGGGAGGCGGGCACGTCGTCGACGAGGTCGAGATTGCCGGCCGTGAGGTCCGTGTAGGCCGTGTTGTTGTCGGTGTAGACCTTGAGGGTCACGCCGCCGTTCTGCGCCTTGTCCTCGCCGGGGTAGGCGTCCCAGCGCTTCAGCTCCATCTGTGAGCCCTTGGCGTACGAGTCGACGGTGTACGGGCCGTTGCCGACGGGCTTGTCGAGCCAGGCGGCGTGGTCGCTGAAGAAGGACTGGGGCAGCGGGGCGAAGGCCACGTAACCGAGGGTGTCCGGCCAGGTGGAGAACTTCTGGGTGAGCTTGACCGTGAAGGTCTTGTCGTCGACGACCTTGAGGCCGGACATGGTCTCGGCGGTCGGCTCGCCCTTCTCGGGGTGGACCTGGTCGTAGCCCTCGATCTGGCCGAAGAAGGAGGAGTTCTTCTGATTGTTCTTCAGTGAGGCGCCGTAGTTCCAGGCGTCCACGAAGGACTTCGCGGTGACCGCCTCACCGTTGGAGAAGGTCCAGCCGTCCTTGACGGTGATGGTGAAGTTGGTCGAGTCGGTCGTCTCGATGTTCTCGGCGAGCATGTTCTGGGCCTCGCCGGTCTTCGGGTCGTACTGCTTGAGCCCCCGGAAGATCATGGAGAGGACCTTGCCGCCCTGGACCTCGTTGGTGTTCGCGGGCTCCAGCGGGTTCTGTGGATCACCCCACGAGGAGCTCACGATCCCGTCGGCGCCACTGCCGCCGCCGCTGTCGTCGCCGCCGCCGCAGGCAGTTGCCACGAGGGCGACGGCGGCGGCCAATGCGGCCCACTTGGCGTGCGTGGCTCCGCGCATGAGGTGCCTCCTGAGTGTCCTAAGTCCGACTTAGGCCCCAATATCACCCGGGTGCGGATGAAATGCACCTTCTTGGCATCCATATGAAGAAACGCGCCGAGGGCGCCCGGACCGATGCGGTCCGGGCGCCCTCGGCGCGTACAGCGGGGAGAACTACGCCGCGTGGACGACGTCCTTCTCCTCGGCGAAGTGGCACGCCGACTCGTGCGCGGCCGGGGTGTCCTGCCCCTGGAAGCGCTCGGGGATCGCGAGGAGCGGGATCTCCGTGGAGCACTTCTCCTCCGCCTTCCAGCACCGGGTGCGGAAGCGGCAGCCCGACGGCGGGTTGGCCGGAGAGGGAACGTCACCGGTGAGGATGATCCGCTCGCGACCCTCGCGGGCATCCGGGTCCGGGACGGGGACCGCCGACAGCAGCGCCTGGGTGTAGGGGTGCGTCGGGTGGTCGTAGATCTGCGTGTCCGTACCGATCTCGGCCATCTTGCCGAGGTACATCACGCCGACCCGGTCGGAGATGTGCCGGACGATCGACAGGTCGTGCGCGATGAAGACGTAGGAGAGGTTGAACTCGTCCTGCAGCTTCTCCATCAGGTTGATGACCTGTGCCTGGACGGAGACGTCCAGGGCCGAGACCGGCTCGTCGCAGATGATGATCTCCGGGTTGAGCGCGAGGCCGCGGGCGATGCCGATGCGCTGGCGCTGACCGCCGGAGAACTGGTGCGGGTACCGGTTGATGTACTCGGGGTTCAGACCGACCACATCGAGCAGCTCCTGCACCCTGCGGCGCCGGTCGCCCTTCGGGGCCACCTCGGGGTGGATGTCGAAGGGCTCGCCGATGATGTCGCCGACCGTCATACGCGGGTTCAGCGAGGTGTACGGGTCCTGGAACACCATCTGGATGTTCCGGCGGACGGCCTTCAGGGCGCGGCCGGACAGCTTGGTGATGTCCTGGCCCTTGTAGAAGACCTCGCCCGCGGTCGCCCGCTCCAGCGTCATCAGCAGCTTGGCGACCGTGGACTTGCCACAGCCGGACTCGCCGACGATGCCGAGGGTCTCGCCCTGGTAGAGGTCGAAGGAGATCCCGTCGACGGCCTTCACCGCGCCGACCTGCTTCTTGAACAGGATGCCCTGGGTCAGCGGGAAGTGCTTGACCAGGTTGCGCACCTGCAGGATCGGCTCACCGCGCTCGACCGGCGCCTCGATGGCGGCCACGGCCTCGGCCTCGCTCGCGGCGTCGACCGTCTCGACCTCGGTCACGTTCGGGGTCGCGTCCACGGCCTCTTCCTTCTTGCTGAACTCAGCCATGGATCGTCTCCTTCCAGAAGTGGCAGGCGCTGCCGCGGCCGGCCAGCTCCGTGCCGTCCTGCTCGGTGACCGGCGCGAGGGCCGGGATCTCCGTGCGGCAGATGTCGTCGGCCTTCGGGCAGCGCGGGTTGAAGGCGCAGCCGGTGGGCACGCGGAGCAGGTTGGGCGGCAGGCCCTTGATCGCGTACAGCTCCTGGCCCTTCTGGTCCAGGCGCGGGATCGAGTCGAGCAGACCCCGGGTGTACGGGTGCGCCGGGCGCTTGTACAGCTCGTGGACGGGGGCGGTCTCGACGATCCGGCCCGCGTACATGACCGCGATCTTGTCCGCGACGTCGGCGACCACGCCGAGGTCGTGGGTGATCAGGATCAGGCCCATGTTGTATTCCCGCTGGAGCTCCGCGAGGAGGTCCATGACCTGGGCCTGGACCGTCACGTCGAGCGCCGTGGTGGGCTCGTCCGCGATGATCAGGTCGGGCTCCAGGGCGAGCGCCATGGCGATCATGATGCGCTGGCGCATACCGCCGGAGAACTGGTGGGGGTAGTCGTTCACCCGGGCCGCGGCGGCCGGGATCTTGACCTTGTCCATCAGCTCGATGGCCTTGGCCTTGGCCTCCTTCTTGGAGAGGCCGTGGTGCACCCGGAACATCTCGCCGAGCTGGTAGCCGACGGTGAGGACCGGGTTCAGGGAGGACAGCGCGTCCTGGAAGATCATCGCGATCTTCCGGCCACGGATCTTCCGGCGCTCCTCGTAGGACATCTTGAGCATGTCCTCGCCGCGGAAGAAGATCTCACCCTTCGGGATCTTGCCGGGCGGCATGTCGAGGATGCCCATGATGGCCTGCGCGGTGACGGACTTGCCGGACCCGGACTCGCCGAGCACGGCGAGCGTCTCGCCGGCGTTCACGCTGTAGTTGACTCCGTTGACCGCCTTGGCCACACCGTCACGGGTGTGGAACTCCACGTGCAGGTCACGGACTTCGAGCAGAGGCCCGGTGTGCTCGTCGCCGCCGCGGGGGGCGGGGACGCTCGCGGTCTTGTCGATGATGCTCACGTTGTACGCCCTCCTCAGCGCAGCTTGGGGTCGAGGGCGCTGCGAACCGCATCGCCGAGCATGATGAACGCCAGAACGGTGATCGACACCATGACCGACGGGACGACCAGGACGAACGCGGCGTTACGCAGCTGCTCCTGGCCGGACGAGATGTCGACACCCCACGAGACGGTCGGCTCGGCGAGACCGATGCCCAGGAAGGAGAGCGTCGCCTCCGCCGAGATGTAGCCACCGAGTGCGATGGTCGCGACCACGATGACCGGGGCGATGGCGTTCGGCAGGATGTGCCGGAGCAGGATGCGCGTGGTGGAGGCGCCGAGCGCCTTGGCCGCCATCACGTAGTCCGCCTGCTTGATGGTGATCACCGAGCCGCGGGCGACACGGGCGATCTGGGTCCAGCCCAGGAAGGCCAGGGCCAGGATGACGACCCAGAGGTGACGCTCCTCGAAGGAGGTCAGGACGACCATCGCGCCGAGGATGAAGGGGACACCGAAGAAGATGTCCGTGATCCGGGACAGGATCGTGTCCAGCCAGCCGCCGAAGTAGCCGGCGAGCATGCCGACGACCGTGCCCAGGATGGTGACGAGCAGGGTGACGACGACGGCGACGGCGATCGAGGCGCGGGCGCCGTAGACGACACGCGCGTAGATCGACCGGCCCTGGATGTCGTAGCCGAACCAGTCCTCGCTGAAGAAGCTGCCCCAGTTCGGCTTCTGGAGGTAGTGCTTGGCGAGGTCCGCGTGGCGCGGGTCGGCGCTGGTGAACAGGCCGGGGAAGACGGCCATGGTCAGCAGGACGACGATCAGGACGGCGGAGATGAGGAAGATCGGGTTGCGGCGCAGATCGTGCCAGGCGTCCGACCAGAGGCTGCGCGGCTTCTCCTGCTTCTCGACCGGCTTGGCAGCGGTGGCGTCCGCCGAAGACTGCGCGTCGACAGCTTCCTTGAGTGCCTCAGGCATAACGGATCCTCGGGTCCAGGACCGCGTAGAGCAGGTCGACGAGCAGGCTGGCGACGAGATAGACGACCACGATCAGGGTCACGATGCCCACGACGGTGGCGCCCTCACGGTGCTTCAGCGCGGAGAAGACGTTGTAGCCGACGCCCTGGACGTTGAAGATGCCCTCGGTGACGACCGCGCCGCCCATCAGGGCGCCGATGTCGGTGCCGAGGAAGGTGACGACGGGGATCATCGAGTTGCGCATCAGGTGGACGCCGATGATGCGGCGGCGCGGCAGGCCCTTGGCCACCGCGGTGCGCATGTAGTCGGAGCGCAGGTTCTCGGCGATCGAGGTACGGGTGAGGCGGGCGACGTACGCCAGCGACAGCGAGCCGAGCACGACGGCGGGAAGGATCAGTTCGTTCCACTCCGCCAGGGCGCTCACGTTCGGGTCGACCCAGCCGAGCTGGTGGGCGAAGAAGTACTGCGCCAGGAAGCCGAGGACGAACGAGGGGACGGAGATCAGGAGCAGGGTCAGGACCAGCAGACCGCGGTCCCGGAGCGTGTCGGCCTTCAGTCCGGCGAAGACACCGAGAGAGATACCGACGAGCGCGGTGAAGGTGAAGGCGAACAGGGTGAGTCTGATCGTGATCGGGAACGCGTCCGCGATGATGTCCGCGACCGGTTGCCCGCTGGCGATCTGCGTGCCGAAGTCACCCTGGAACAGGTTGACGAGATAGTTCCCGTACTGGACCAGGAGCGGCTGGTCGAGCCCGAGGTCCTTCTTCATCGCAGCGATCTGCGCCGGGTCGACAGTCTGCTCTCCCGCGAGCGCGCGCACGGGATCGCCGGGCAGCGCGTACATCATGGAGAAGACCAGCAAGGTTGACCCGATGAAGACCGGGATCATCTGGAGCAGTCGCCGCGCGACATAACGCCCCATGTTTGCCTCCGATATGAATACCTACAGCCCCCGGGGCCGATTCCTGGATGCGGGAAGCGGCCCCGGGGGCCTACCGCCAGTTGCGGTGGCGGGTGACGGCCGAGTGGGGGTGGGACCGTGGGATGGTTACTTGACGGTGACTTCGGTGATGTTGAAGTCACCGTGGAAGTCGACAGTCACGTTGTCGACAGCCTCGGAGTGACCACCGTTGATCTTGTACTCCCACAGCGGGATGGCCGGCATCTTGGTGAGAACCAGCTTCTCGGCCTCCTGGTAAGCCTTGATCGACTCCTCCAGGGACTTCGCGTTGTCGCCCTTCTTGAACGCCGCGTCGACCGCGGGGTCCGAGAAGCGACCGTTGTTCGCCTCGGCCGTGGTGCCGTAGAGCTCACGCATGAAGTTGGCGTTCACCGGGTAGTCGGCGACCCAGCCACCGCGGTACATCGACTTGACCTTGTTGTTGTCACGCGCTTCCAGGTCGGTCTGGAAGTCCGGCTTCGCGTCCGGCACGCAGTCGACACCGGTGGAGTTGCGGATCGACTCGCAGACGGCGGTGATCCACTCCTTGTGGCCACCGTCGGCGTTGTACTGGATCCAGATCTTGTTGTCCGGAACGCCGCCGCCCTCGGTGACGAGCTGCTTGGCCTTCGCCGGGTTGAAGGTGAAGATGTCGCTGCCCAGGTCCTGCTTACCGGCGACACCCTCGGGGATGAAGCTCGTGGCCGGCTTGCGGGTGCCGTTGAGGACGGTCTTGGTGATCGTCTCGCGGTCGATGCCCATCGAGAGACCCTGCAGGACCTTCGGGTTGATGCCCTTGAAGGTCTTCGAGTAGAAGGTCGGCACGAGGCTCTGGATGGCCGCGTACGGCTGCTCGATCGCGCGGTCGCCCAGGTCCTGCTTGTACTTCGGCAGGTCCTTCGGGCCGACCTGGCGGATCATGTCCAGGTTGCCGGAGAGGAGGTCCTGGTACGCGGCCTCGACGGTCGCGTAGTTCTTGAAGAGGACACCCTTGTTCTTGGCCTTGTTCGGGCCCTGGTAGTCAGGGTTGGCCTTGACCTGGATGAGCTTCTTGTGGTCCCACTTCTCGAAGATGTAGGGACCGTTGCCGACCGGCTTCTGACCGAACGCCGCGGGGTCCTTGTAGAAGGACTCGGGGAGCGGGGCCCAGGTCGTGTAGCCGAGCTTGTACTCGAAGTACGGGACGGCGTTGGTGAGCTCGATCGTGAAGGTCGTGTCGTCCACGACCTTCAGGCCGGACATCTCCTTCTTCTTGGGCGCACCCTTGTCCGGGTGGACGTCGGCGTAGCCGGCGATGTCCTCGAACCAGAAGGCGTTCTGCTGCTTGTTCTCGATGTTGGCGTACCAGTTCCACGCGTCGACGTACGACTTCGACGTGACGGGGGTGCCGTCGTGGAACTTCCAGCCGCTCTTGAGCTTGACCGTCCAGGTCTTCGAGTCGGTCGTCTTGATCGACTCGGCGTTGGTGTAGACGATCTTGCCCTGGGCGTCGAAGTCCAGCAGCTGCGTGAACAGCGACTGGATGACGTAGCTACCCAGCGACTCGTTGGTGTCGGCCGGGATCAGCGGCTTCTGCGGCTCGCCGACGTCGATCGAGACATAGCCCGCGGGCTTGCCCTTCTCCTTCGAGGCAGAGTCGCTGCTGCCACTACCCCCGCCACAGGCGGTCGCTGCCAGGGCGACGACGATCGCGCCCGTTACCCACTTGGCGCTCTTGGCACCGCGCATGGGTTCCTCCTCATGAGTCCACTTGTCACTACAAGAGGGGCACTCCGAGTTCGCCGACACCCCTGACGGCGATGCACTCCCGTGCCCCGAGTGTGCTCGTGAGTCGGCACTCCCCACAGTGCGTGACCCATTGACCCGAGCTCAATGGAGCCAACTATTAAGTACGTCAGGGCTGTAAACCACACTTAAGTGGTCTCGGTTTGACAACATCACCAGGGGCCTTGAGACCGAAATCCGGACAAAGCGATCACAGACAGACACCCGCGAAACGGACCGTTAACACACGTTCCGGAGAGCGACGGTCGATATGCGGACACCCCGCCCATGAAATGGATTTGACGAAAGGCCCGGACCCCCACAGTGACTGCGGGGGTCCGGGCCTCGTGTCTGAGGTGGTGTCAGCGGCAGGCGCCGAAGATCACACAGGTCAGCCGTTCTTGGCGCGCGAGGCCGAGCGGCCGCGCTCCTTCTGGTCCAGGACGACCTTACGGATGCGCACGGCCTCCGGGGTCACCTCGACGCACTCGTCGTCGCGGCAGAACTCCAGGGACTGCTCCAGGGACAGCTTGCGCGGCGGGACGATCGCCTCGAAGGAGTCGGCGGAGGAGGAGCGCATGTTGGTGAGCTTCTTCTCCTTGGTGATGTTCACGTCCATGTCGTCGGAGCGCGAGTTCTCGCCGACGATCATGCCCTCGTACACCTCGGTGCCGGGGTCGGTGAACAGGACACCGCGCTCCTGCAGGTTGGTCATCGCGAAGGCGGTGACCGCGCCCGCGCGGTCGGCGACCAGCGAACCGTTGTTACGGGTCGTCAGGGTGCCGAACCACGGCTCGTGGCCCTCGTGGATCGAGTGGGCGATGCCCGTACCGCGGGTGTTGGTCAGGAACTCCGTACGGAAGCCGATGAGGCCACGGGACGGAACGACGAACTCCATGCGGACCCAGCCGGAGCCGTGGTTCGACATGTTGTCCATGCGGCCCTTGCGGACACCCATGAGCTGCGTGACGGCGCCCATGTGCTCCTCGGGCACGTCGACCGTCAGACGCTCGACGGGCTCGTGGATCTTGCCGTCGACCTCCTTGGTGACGACCTGCGGCTTGCCGATGGTCAGCTCGAAGCCCTCGCGGCGCATCTGCTCGACCAGGATGGCGAGCGCGAGCTCACCACGGCCCTGGACCTCCCAGGCGTCCGGACGCTCGGTGTCGAGGACGCGGAGCGAGACGTTACCGACCAGCTCGCGGTCCAGACGGTCCTTGACCTGGCGGGCGGTGACCTTGCGGTCCTTGACCGCGGCCTTCGCGTCCGCGCCCTTGCCGGTGCCACCGCGGCCGACGAGCGGCGAGGTGTTCGTACCGATGGTCATGGAGATGGCCGGCTGGTCGACCGTGATCAGCGGCAGCGCGATCGGGTTCTCCGGGTCGGCCAGGGTCTCGCCGATCATGATGTCGGGGATACCGGCGACGGCGCAGATGTCACCGGGGCCGGCGACCTCCGCCGGCTTGCGGGTGAGCGCCTCGGTCATCATCAGCTCGGTGATGCGGACGCTGGTGATCGTGCCGTCCCGCTTGATCCACGCGACCGTCTGGCCCTTGCGCAGCTCGCCCTGCTCGACACGGAGCAGCGCGATACGGCCGAGGAAGTTGTCGGCGTCGAGGTTGGTGACGTGGGCCTGGAGCGGCGCGTCCTCGTCGTACGACGGGGCCGGGACGTGCTCGAGGATGGTGGAGAAGAACGGCTCCAGGCTGTCGCTGTCGGCCGGGACGGTGCCGTCCTCCGGCTTGGTCAGCGAGGCGATGCCGTCACGGCCGCAGGCGTAGACGATCGGGAACTCGATCTGGTCCTCGTCCGCGTCCAGGTCGAGGAAGAGGTCGTAGGTCTCGTTGACGACCTCGTCGATCCGGGAGTCCGGGCGGTCCGTCTTGTTGATGCAGAGGATGACGGGCATCCGGGCCTGAAGGGCCTTGCGGAGCACGAAGCGCGTCTGCGGCAGCGGACCCTCGGAAGCGTCGACGAGCAGGACGACCGCGTCGACCATCGACAGACCACGCTCGACCTCGCCACCGAAGTCGGCGTGACCGGGGGTGTCGATGATGTTGATCGTGATCGGGGCCCCGCCGTCCTTGGGGTGATACTTCACCGCCGTGTTCTTGGCGAGGATCGTGATGCCCTTCTCACGCTCCAGGTCGTTCGAGTCCATCATGCGGTCGTCGAGCTGCTGGTGGGCGGCGAAGGCACCGGCCTGCTTGAGCATGGCGTCGACGATGGTCGTCTTGCCATGGTCGACGTGGGCGACGATGGCGACGTTACGGATGTCGTGGCGCGTGGGCATGGGTGCTTGCGCTTCTCTCGGATCGTGGGATGCGGCGTCAGTTCCTCTTACGCCCGCCGGGCGGACGCGCCACGGCTATGTCCTATGGTACGGGGCCGCCGCGCAAGGGGCTTCCCCGCCCGGATTCGAGAGGAGCGGACATGCCCCGCTTCCGCAATATTTGCCGGCCAATGCAGCATTACCGCATGGAGAGCGGCACGCTCCCGTCGTGGTCACGGATGTGATCCGTCCGCGCCCGTCGCCCGGGCTGGATGGAGGATCAGCGTCGCTCCGGCCCTTGCCATGATGCTCCGATGACTTCGATACCTCCTGTGGCCCCAGTCGGCAGCATGAGTCAGGCTGAGCAGCCGGTTTCCGTCTCACCAACGGCTTCCTCCTGCGCCGTGGCAGCCGGAGGGTGCCGAGGTGCTGGTCGGCTCCTGCCACGATGCGGAGATTCAGCAATGGAACCGGCCCGGCTACCTGTCGCTGGACGAGGCGCGCGGAAGGATCGCGCGATGGAGTCGGCGTTGGAGGGACGAGAAGGCGGCGATTTGGGCGATAGCCCTGTCTGCCGACGCCAAGCCGATAGGGCTGATCGGTCTCGCTGACATCGATTTGACCGGAGGCAGCGCCGAATACCTGTACTGGCTCTTGCCTGAGGGCCGCGGTTCACGGAGTGATGGTCGAGGCGACCATCCGCATCAGCCGGTGGGCTCTGGAGGACGTCGGCCTGCATCGGCTCCGGATCACCCACTCCCTTGAGAACCCGGCGTCCTGCCATGTGGCGACGAAGGCAGGATTTGCCCTCGAAGGGACCATGCGCAGTGCGCTCCTGCATGCAGATGGTTGGCATGACGAGCACCTGCATGCCCGCGTCCAGGGGGATTCCTGACCGGGCCGTAGCGGACCGAAAGCAGCTGGTAGCCGACGGTCCGCCGGATCGGCCGCCCTGGACCACCTGCCGTGGCCTGACCCGGAAACGAGGTACGTCAGAGGTTCGAGATAGGAACGGGTGTCCTTTCGCACTGCTGGTCGTTGAACAGTCTGGCCAAGAGGGCAGCGAGGGGGTGCGATGGCTGGGGAGCGGTCCGTTTCAGGGCTTCGAGCGCCCATGGGGCCTTTCGTCGTGCCAGGCCCCATGGGTGTTGCCGTGCGTGACCGCTTGACGGGCCCCACAGCTGAGGACGAGAAGGTTCTGAGGCTGCTAGGCGCGCACATGGGTGCGCTCGCTTCGCAGGACCTCAAGGTGCGCTGCCGGGACGGTCTGGATCACTCCGGCGAATCGTGGGCGATGCGGAAGAGGGTTCTGACGGGGGTGTCGTCGTCGCGGTGGGCGGGGGCGGTGACGAAGGTGTCGCATGACCAGTGGGGGCTGGCCAGGCGCTGTCAGGCCGCGCACATCCAAGGTCTGGAGTCGGGGATCAGGATGATCCGGCACCGGCTGTCCCTTCCCGTCGGTGCGCCCGGCTCGAAACGGGCGCCGGGTGGTTACCGGTCGCGGCGGGAGTGGCATGCGAAGTCTCGACGCCTGACCACGCTGGAAGCCCGCCACGCCACGGCGTTGACGGACTGGCAGGCGGGCCGAGTGCGGGTGGTCCGTGGTGGCCGGCGTCTGCTGAACACCCGCCACCACCTTGGCGCCGCTGGTCTCACGGAGCCGGAGTGGCGCGAGCGGTGGGCGGCGGAACGCTGGTTCCTCCAGGCCGATGGTGAGTCGGGGAAGCGGTACGGCAACGAGACCATCAGGGTCACTCCGGACGGGGAGGTGTCGATCAAGCTGCCGACGCCGCTGGCCGGGCTGGCGAACGCCCCGCACGGCCGGTACGCACTAGCCGCACGGGTGCGGTTCGCGCACCGGGGTACGGAGTGGGCCGACCGTGTCGACGCGAACCGGGCGGTGGCGTACCGCATCCACTACGACACCCAGCGCGGACGCTGGTATCTGACCGCATCCTGGCAGATCCCGCCCGCACCCGTGGTTCCGCTGGAGGCTGCGCTCGCTCATGGGGTGATCGGTGTCGACATGAATGCCGACCATCTCGCCGCCTGGCGCCTCGACGACCACGGCAACCCCATCGGCAACCCGCGCCACTTCTGCTACGACCTGTCGGGTACCGCCCAGCACCGTGACGCCCAGGTCCGCCACGCCCTCACCCGACTGCTGAACTGGGCGAAGACCTGCGGCGTGGCGGCGATCGCGGTCGAGGACCTGGACTTCCGGGCGGAGAAGACCCGCGAGAAGCACGGCCGCAAGCGCCGGTTCCGGCAGCTGATCTCCGGCATGCCCACTGGCAAACTCCGCGCCCGCCTCACCTCGATGGCAGACCAGACTGGCATCAGCATCATCGCCGTCGACCCCGCCTACACCAGCCGCTGGGGTGCGCAGCACTGGCAGAAGCCCCTCACCAGCATGACCCGTAGAACCACTCGCCACGACGCTGCCGCCGTGGCGATCGGAAGGCGCGCCCAAGGGCACCCGATCCGGCGACGGACGGCACCGCCCCACGACGACCGGAGTGATCGTCGTGGGCATCGGACCGTCCAGGCCTCATCGGGCGCCCTTGGGCGTGAGGTAACCCGCCCCCGCGTTCCCGGACCACGCACACGATGCATGCCGCCCGGACGCGGAGCGAAAGCGGGCGACCAGCGTGCCCAAGATCGTTCGGGGCGCGCGGCTGAGCACGAGTCCTGGCAACAGGACTCGCTCCCGCTCAGTCTCTAGGAACGGTCTACTAGGAGGTTTGGGGGCCTCGGTGGTGCGGTGCACTGGGGGTGCGGAGGGGCACTGAGCGTGCGGAACCGGCCGGGTCAAGGGGCCGGACGTGATCCTGCCCGCCGGGGTCGCCGGCGGGCAAGGCACTTGAGCTGCATCTGAGGTTGTGACCTGCACTTTCGGCTATTTCTTGGTGTTGCGCTCCGCCCCCTTGGCGGATTCGGGCTTCTTGAACCCGATGTCCTGGTAGCGCGGGGCCGCGAAGCCCCAGGCACCCGCGTTCACGAGCTCCTGCTTGGCCGCCACCAGCTGGGGGCGCTGGTAGAGGGGAATCGATCCGGCAGCGGCCCAGATCCGGGCGTCGGCCTGGCGGACCAGGTCACGGGCCTCCTCCTCGTCGAGCGTGGCCACCGCCTGGTCGAACAGCTGGTCGATACGGTCGGTGCCGACCCGGGCGTAGTTCTGCTCGACCAGGAGGGAGCCGTCCGAGGCCGGCTCGGGCTTGGCGAAGATCGGCCGGGCGTCCGTCGCCGGGAAGGCGGAGGCGGGCCAGGAGTAGAGGGCCAGGTCGTAGTCGCCGGAGGCGATGTGGTCCTTGAAGAAGCTGTCGTCCGCGACCTTGGTGATCTCGGTGCGGATGCCGACGGCGTCGAGCATCTGCACGATCTTGTCGCCGACCGCCCGGAGCGACTCCGAGCCGGGGCCCGAAGGCAGGACGAAGCGCAGGCTGAGGGCCTTGCCGTCCTTCCCCAGGGCCTGGCCGGCGGCCGCAGGGACGGCGGGGGCGGCGGTTCCGAGCGGAGCGTAGGCGCCCGCGACGCCGCTTTCGGGCTTGGCCGGGTTCTGGGCCTTGGCCTTGGCCTTGGCCTCGGTCGTGGTGGCGGCGTCGGCGGCGACGGGGGCGGTGTCGAGCAGGGCGGCCTGGCGGAGCAGGGCCATGTTCTGCAGGGCGGCGCCGGGGGCCGGGGCGAGGATGTTGGTGCCGCTCTCGGGGCCGGCGACGCCGATCTCGGGCTCGCTCGCCTTGCCGTCGTCGCGGGCCGCGGTGCCGCCCGGCTTGTCGTCGCCGACGATGTAGAGGCCGTCGTCGGAGGCGGCGTCGGCCGCGGGCTTCTTGGCCTTGTCCGCCTGCTCCGCCTTGTCCGCGCCGCGCGCCTTGTCCACCTTGTCCGCCTCGGGCTTCTTCTCGGCGGGTTCCTTCTTGTTCGTGTCCTTCTTGTTCGTGTCCTTGCTCTCCGCCTCGCTGCCCGCCTTCGTCCCGGCCGGCTTCTTGGCCGCGCCGCCCGGCACCCAGCCCGCGTCCGCGAGCAGCGCCCGCGCCTCCTTGGCGTCCTGGTCGCCGAGCGCGTCGCTGCTGTCCGCGTACGCCGACTGCCCGGCCAGGGCCAGGTGGCTGCCGGGCGGGTCGGCGGGCAGCCCCAGCGGCTTGAGTACGGCTTCGGCCAGTGCCCGGCGGTCGAGCGCGCGCGCCACCGCCCGCCGTACCCGCTCGTCGGCCAGCGGACCGGACTCGCCGTTCAGCGAGAGCTGCGTGTACGCCGGCTCCAGCGACTTGCGCACCACGAACGCCCCGAGCGCCCGCTGCTCGGCCGTGTAGCGGTCGATGGCCTGCTGGTTCTTCTTGCGGGCGGCCTGAACGGCCTCCGCCTTCTCCTCGTCGGAGCCGTTCGCCACCGCCCAGGACTTCAGGGCCACCGAGGGGGTGAGAGCGGCGCCGGGGCCGTGGGCGAGGGCCTGTCCGCCGCCCTGGCCGGCCCGGGTGTCCCGTACGGCGAGCGCGATGCGGTCCGCCGCGGACCGATCGATCTCGGCCAGATCGAGCTTGCCTGCGGCCAGCGCGGTGACGCGCTCGGCGCGCGGTACGGCCTTCAGGACGAGCTGGTCGAGCTTGGCGGGCTGACCCCACCAGCGGGGGTTGCGGACCAGGGTGAGGGTGCCGGCCGCGCGGTTGGCCGCCTTGAGCTGGAACGGGCCCGCGGTCGACTTCAGGGCCGTGCGCGCGCCGTCGTTGAAGCCGGCCGGGGACCCCATCACCTCCTTCGGGTAGAGGGGGGTGAAGAGGGACTGCCAGTCGGCGTACGGCTTGGCGAAGGTGACCCGTACCTCCAGGTCGTTCTTGCCGCGCTCGATCTTCTCGATCCGCTCGTAGCCGGAGTTGCGAGCCGTCCAGTACGCGGTGTCCCGGCCGTTCAGGGCCCGCCACTGCGCGACGAAGTCGGGGGCACCGATCTCCCGGCCGTCGCTCCACACCGCCTGCTGGTTGAGCTTGTAGAGGACGACCTGCTTCGGCTCCGTCTCGACCACCTGCGCGGATTCCAGGTAGTCCGGGTTGCGCTGCGGCCGGCCGCGCTCGTCGAGGGTGTAGAGGGAGGGGAGTACGGCTCCGGTGACGCGCGAGGTGCTGCCGTCGGCGTCCGCCTGGAAGGCGTTGAGCGTGGTGGGCATCGCGTCCACGGCCCAGTTCAGGGTTCCGCCGTCGGCCACCCGGTCGCGCGCGGCGGGCGCGTGGTCCGGGGCGGCCGCCCGGGCCTCGTCGGCCTCGTCACCGGAGCTGCAGCCGGCCAGGACCGAGATCGCGAGCACCGCGCTGGTGAGGGTGGCGACGGAGCGGAGCGTGCGGGAGCGGGGGCTCCTGGAGCATGTCCTCCCGCGAGGGGCGCCGACCTGGGACATGACTTGTACCCCTTCGTCCAGTTTTATGGCATTTGGCGATGATCACACCTATTGCTCATACACTGAAAAGGACGGATCGGATCAGGCCACGGCGACACGACGGCGGGGCGGACAAACCCCACCCATGCGGCCCAACCGCCGGGCGGCGCGGCTCACCGGACGAGTGGAATCCCGTACACATGGCTTCACAAAGCGGGATGTGACGCGCGACACTCTCAGGCGCGTGTTCGCCACCCGCACTCGCGGAAGTGAGGGCAATCCATGTCCCTTCAGGACGATTTGGCGGCCGTCAAGCGCTGCCTCGAAGACCTGGTCCGTACGGTCGGACAGCTGGAACGCAGCATCGCGGCAGAGCGGGGCGCCCCCTCGCCACCGACCCCTGGTCGGCCCGAGAACATCGTGACGATCCCCGACACCCCCTATGACAGCGGGCTATGGGGGTCGGACACGGACGACGAGGGCCTGGGAGCACGCGACCGGCACGCGCCCTAGGAGACCTCCTTGGCCACAGGAACCGAACCGCCCTCCACCGGAAGGGGAGTGCCCGCCACCGGGGTGCACTCCCCCTCCCGTGCGGCGATCGCCCCCCGCCATCTACGGACCGACCGCTGGTGGCTGGCGCCCGCCGCCACCGCGGCCGGACTGCTCGCCTTCATCGCCTACTCCACCTGGCGAGCCTTCGCCAACAGCGACTACTACGCCGCCCCGTACGTCTCGCCGTTCTACTCGCCGTGTCTGGCGGAGAACTGCGTCCCGATGCAGGACGGGCCCAACTGGGAGATCTTCGGCAGCTGGTGGGGCCTCTCCCCCGCCCTGCTGATCCTGATCTTCCCGCTCGGCTTCCGACTGACCTGCTACTACTACCGCAAGGCGTATTACCGGGGCTTCTGGGCCTCGCCTCCGGCCTGCGCGGTCGCCGAGCCGCATACGGCGTACACCGGCGAGACGCGCTTCCCGCTGATCCTGCAGAACATCCACCGGTACTTCTTCTACGCCGCGCTCCCGGTCGCCGCGATCCTCACGTACGACACGGTGCTGACCTTCCGGGACTCCTCCTACGCGTGGGGTCACGCGGGCCTCGGGACCGTGATCTTCCTGGTCAACATCGTGCTGATCTGGGCGTACACCCTGTCCTGCCACTCCTGCCGGCACATCGTCGGCGGGCGGCTGCGGCACTTCTCCCGGCATCCGGTGCGCTACCGCCTGTGGAGCCTGGTGGGGAAGCTGAATACCCGTCACATGGTGCTCGCCTGGGCCTCGTTGGTCTCGGTGGCGCTCTGTGATCTGTACGTGTACCTGCTCGCCACCGGCGCATTCGACGACCCGAGGATCTTCTGACATGGCTCAAGTCGAACGGCAGCAGTGGGACGTGGTCGTGGTCGGCGCGGGCGGTGCCGGGCTGCGGGCCGCGATCGAGGCGCGCGAGCGGGGCGCCCGTACCGCCGTGATCTGCAAGTCGCTCTTCGGCAAGGCCCATACGGTGATGGCCGAGGGCGGCATTGCCGCGTCCATGGCCAACGTCAACGCCCACGACAACTGGCAGGTCCACTTCCGCGACACCATGCGCGGCGGGAAGTTCCTCAACCAGTGGCGGATGGCGGAGCTGCACGCGCGCGAGGCCCCGGAGCGGGTGTGGGAGCTGGAGGCGTGGGGGGCCCTCTTCGACCGTACGCCGGACGGCCGGATCTCCCAGCGCAACTTCGGCGGGCACGAGTACCCGCGGCTCGCGCACGTCGGCGACCGGACGGGTCTGGAGCTGATCCGCACGCTCCAGCAGAAGACCGTCGCGCTCCAGCAGGAGGACTTCCGGGAGAGCGGGGAGTACGAGTCGCGGCTGAAGGTCTTCCAGGAGTGCACGGTCACCCGGATCCTGAAGGACGATTCCGGGCGGGTGAGCGGGGTCTTCTGCTACGAGCGGGAGACCGGGCGCTTCTTCGTCCTGGAGGCACCGGCCGTGGTGCTGGCCACCGGCGGGATCGGCAAGTCCTTCAAGGTGACGTCCAACTCCTGGGAGTACACGGGCGACGGGCACGCGCTCGCGCTGCTCGCGGGCGCGCCGCTGGTGAACATGGAGTTCGTGCAGTTCCATCCGACCGGGATGGTCTGGCCGCCGTCGGTGAAGGGGATCCTGGTCACCGAGTCCGTGCGCGGGGACGGGGGCGTGCTGCGCAACTCCGAGGGCAAGCGGTTCATGTTCGACTACGTGCCCGACGTCTTCAAGGAGAAGTACGCGCAGACGGAGGAGGAGGGCGACCGCTGGTACGAGGACCCGGACAACAACCGGCGCCCGCCCGAGCTGCTGCCGCGCGACGAGGTGGCGCGGGCCATCAACGCGGAGGTGAAGGCGGGGCGGGGCTCTCCGCACGGCGGGGTGTTCCTGGACGTGTCGACGCGGATGCCGGCCGAGGTGATCAAGCGGCGGCTGCCGTCGATGTACCACCAGTTCAAGGAGCTGGCGGACGTCGACATCACGGCGGAGGCGATGGAGGTCGGGCCGACCTGTCACTACGTGATGGGCGGCATCGCGGTCGACTCGGAATCGGCGGCCACGGTGGGGGTTCCGGGGCTCTTCGCGGCCGGTGAGGTCGCGGGTGGCATGCACGGCTCCAACCGGCTCGGCGGCAACTCGCTCTCCGACCTGCTCGTCTTCGGGCGGCGGGCGGGGTGGCACGCGGCGGAGTACGCGACGTCCGCCGAACGCCATGGCGTCTCGGAGGCCGGGATCGACGCGGCGGCCGCGGAGGCGCTGGCTCCCTTCGGCGCGGCGCAGGAGGCTTCCGCCGAGAACCCGTACACCCTCCACCAGGAGCTCCAGCAGACGATGAACGACCTCGTCGGCATCATCCGGCGGGAGGGTGAGATGGCCGAGGCCCTGGAGCGCATCGCCGAGCTGCGGCTCCGGGCGCGGCGGGCCGGGGTCGAGGGGCACCGACAGTTCAACCCCGGCTGGCACCTGGCGCTCGACCTGCGGAACATGCTGCTGGTGAGCGAGTGCGTGGCCCGGGCGGCGCTGGAGCGGACCGAGAGCCGGGGCGGGCACACCCGGGAGGACTACCCGTCGATGGAGCGGGCGTGGCGTCCGGTGAACCTGCTCTGCCACCCGGCGGAGGACGGCATCGCGCTCGAACGGACCCGTACCGAATCCATTCGTCCGGACCTGCTCGCACTCTTCGAGAAGGAGGAGCTGGTCAAGTACCTCGCCGAAGAGGAGCTCTACGAGTGAGCAGCTACCAGGCCGCGTTCAAGGTGTGGCGCGGCGACACGGGCGGCGGGGATCTGACGGACTTCACGGTCGAGGTGAACGACGGCGAGGTGGTGCTCGACATCATCCACCGGTTGCAGGCCACACAGGCACCGGATCTGGCTGTGCGCTGGAACTGCAAGGCGGGCAAGTGCGGTTCGTGCTCGGCCGAGATCAACGGCCGGCCGCGGCTGATGTGCATGACCCGGATGTCCACCTTCGACCGCGCGGAGACCATCACCGTCACCCCGCTGCGGGCCTTCCCGGTCGTCCGCGACCTGGTGACGGACGTGTCCTTCAACTACGCCAAGGCGCGGGAGATCCCGGCCTTCGTGCCGCCCGCTGGTCTCGCCCCGGGCGAGTACCGGATGCGGCAGATGGACGTGGCGCGCTCGCAGGAGTTCCGCAAGTGCATCGAGTGCTTCCTGTGCCAGGACACCTGTCATGTGGTGCGGGACCACGAGGAGAACAAGTCGGCGTTCGCCGGACCGCGATTCCTGATGCGGGTGGCGGAGCTGGACATGCACCCGCTGGACGCCGCCGAGGAGGCGGGCCTCGATCGGAAGCGGACCGCCCAGGAGGACCACGGGCTCGGGTACTGCAACATCACGAAGTGCTGTACGGAGGTGTGCCCGGAGGACATCAAGATCACCGACAACGCGCTGATCCCCCTCAAGGAGCGGGCCGTGGACGTCAAGTACGACCCGCTGGTGTGGCTGGGCAACAAGATCCGCAGGCGGGAGACGTAGGGCCGCCGATCCGGTCGGGATCAGTGCCAGCCCTCGCGGTAGGCCGCCCAGTCCTCCTCCTTCGCGGCGAAGTCGACGTAGAGCGCGACGCCGAACCGTTCGCGGTCGTGGTCCGTGCGCCCCAGGCCCAGCCGGGTGCCGCGGATCGCGGCCGCGACCGTCTCCGCCGAGTCGTGGTGGCCGAGGTCGTCCTCGTGGAAGAACGGCAGACCCATGAGCAGGTCGGTGTCCTCGGGCGTGACCTCGAGGGCGAGGCTGGTCTGCTGGGCGACGTAGCCGCCGTACAGGCTCTCCAGCGGCATCCAGGTGTCGTACGACATGACGGCGATCTGGTCGACGCGCCGGGCGACCTGGCCGAAGAACTCCTGCGACCACCATTTCTCGCTGCCGGTGAGCGCTCCGTTCACCGAGTGCAGGGCGGGCAGCGGATCGATCTGGTGGGCGGCGACGGAGAGCGGGGCCTTGCGGGCCCTGGTCAGCTCGCCCAGGTCGTCGAGCAGGGAGAGGTAGTGCGCGTCGTCGGAGTGCAGGGGCTCCAGGTCGAAGTGGACCCCCTCGAAGCCGGCGTCGAGGATCTGTCGGGCCGATCCCACCACGGCCGCGCGCGAGGCCGCGTCCTCCAGGCGCAGTCCCTCGGGGCCCTCGGTGGCCAGGATGTCTCCCAGCCAGGCGTGCACCCGAATGCCGGGCATCGTCCGGTGCACGCCGTCGATCAGCCAGGCCGCGCGCGGGTACCGCGCCGCGGGGAGGGTGCCGTCGTGCTCCAGCGGACCGGCGTGGACATAGAGGTCGCGTATCCCCGTGCCCTTGATCCGGGCGGCGAAGGCCGCGAGGTCGGCGTCCTTCTTCCGCCCGTCCACCCAGGCGTGGCCCAGCCAGATGGCATCCTTGCCGCGGGACTGCGTCCCCTCGCGGAGGTCGCCCGCGTAGTTGATCCGCAGGGCGACCGCACTTCCGCCGAGCGGCAGCACCAGGAGCAGGACGAGGCCGAGGACGACCCAACGCCCCCGCCGCCACCAGCCGCGTACGCGTCCGTTCACCCGTGCCCCCAAGATCGTCGACGTCGTGATCACCCACCCTAGAGGCGGCTACCGACAGTGACGCTCAGGGCGGAGAAACGGTTTCCGCCCGGTCGCGGGTGGCAAGACCGGGACATAACCTCCCCATGTGACGCGAATGGCCACCCGAATCCTCCTCGCGGTGCTGGTGGCGGCGTGGTGGCTGGTCGTGCCCGCCGCGCACGGCGCCCGCGCCGACGACCCGGTCGTCCTGTCCCGCGAGGGGCAGATCACCGACACGGTGGGGGCGCTGGGTGACCGCCGCAGCGCGGTGGTCCAGGCCCTGGACCAGCTCTACGACGACCGGCGGGTGCAGCTCTTCGTCGTCTACGTACGGGACTTCTCCGGGCGTTCGGCCCAGAACTGGGCCGACGCGACGGCCGAGCGCAACGGTCTGGGCATCAACGACGCCCTGCTCGCGGTGGCCACGCACGACCGGCAGTACGGCTACTCGGCGGACCCCGGCTCCCGCTTCACCCAGGCACAACTCGACGACGTGGCGACCACCGCGATCGAGCCCGCGCTGCGCCAGAACGACTGGGCCGGGGCCGCGATCGGCGCGGCGAACGGCTACGGCGCCGTGCTCGCCGGACAGCCCGTGCCCGCACCCACCCTCACCCCGGGCCCCGCCGATCCCGGCGGCACGACGGACGAGGGCAGCTCGGGGACGGACCTGGTACTTCCGGTCGTCCTCATCGGCGGGGCGGGCGCCGTCGCGGCGTACGCCTGGACCAAGCGGCGCCGGCGGACCGGGGCGGCGGGCGGCACGAAGCCGCACGCGGGGCAGGGCTGGGGCACGACGAAGGAACCCGCGCAGGTCCCGCTGGACCAGCTGGACGGCCAGGCCCGGCAGGTGCTGGTCGCCACCGACGACGCCGTCCGCACGAGCCAGGAGGAACTCGGCTTCGCGAGCGCCCAGTTCGGCGACGAGGCGGTGAAGCCGTTCACCGACGCGGTGGCGTTCGCGAAGGAAGAGCTGACGGCCGCGTTCCGGCTGCGGCAGAAGCTCGACGACGCCTTTCCCGAGGACGACGCGACCCGGCGTTCGATGCTCGACGAGATCATCCGGCGGTGCGGCGAGGCGAACACCCGCCTCGACGCGGAGTCCGAGGACTTCGACCGGCTGCGTGCCCTGGAACGCAACGCCCCCGAGGCGCTGGCCACCGCGGAGGCCGCGTTCCGCGAGCAGACCGGGCAGGTCGGTACGGCGGAGGCGGCGCTGACCGCGATGCGCGAGCGGTACGCCGAGTCGGCGGCCTCCCCCGTCGCGAGCGATGTCGAGCAGGCCAAGGACCGGCTGGTGTTCGCGAGGACCAACCTCGACCAGGCGCGACAGGCGGTCGACGCGGGCGAAAACGGCCTCGCCGCGGTACACATCCGCGCCGCCGAGGGAGCCGTCGACCAGGCGGCGCGGCTCAGCGAGGCCGTGGACCGGAGGGCCCGGGAACTGGCGGAGGCGGTCGGCAGACTGCCGACCGCGCTGGACGAGATCGAGGCCGACCTCGCCGACGCCCGCGGCCTGCTCCAGGGCACGGCGGAGGGGGTCTCCACCGCCGACATCCAGGGCCGTATCGCCCGGGCGGAGTCCGTCGTCGCCGATGTGCGGCGGACGGTGGACGCGGGCCGCTACGACCCGCTCGACGCGCTGCGGCGCATCGAGGAGGCCGACACGGCGCTCGACCAGGCGCTGGAGGGCGCGCGGGCGCGTGAGTCGGGCACGCGGCGCGCCCGCGCGCTCCTCGATCAGGTGATGCTGACCGCCCGTTCCGCGATCGGGGCGGCCGCCGACTACATCACGACGCACCGCGGGGCGGTCGGCGCAGAGGCCCGTACGCGACTGGCCGAGGCCCAGCGCCGGCTGGAGAAGGCCACGGCGCTCGCCGACGCCGAGGATCCGCAGGCCGCCCTCGCCGAGGCCCAGCAGGCGGACACGTTGGCACGGCGGGCGCAGGACCTCGCCGAGCAGGACGTCCGCACGTATGGGAACCCGAACGGTCTGGGCGGTGTAACAGGGGTAGGAGGTGGCGGCGGCGGGCTCGGCGGTGCGGTGCTCGGCGGCATCATCCTCGGCGGACTGTTCGGCGGAGGCTCCGGTGGGGGTTCCGGCAGAGGCGGAGGGGGTTTCGGTGGTTTCGGAGGCGGAGGTTTCGGCGGCGGGCCCGGCAGCTTCGGCGGCGGGGACACCCGCGGCCGGCTGGGCGGCGGTGGCCGTTTCTGACCATGCCGGCCAAGGCACGCTCATCGCGTTCAAGGAGAAGAAGCATGACCAAGCAGACGATCCTCGGCCGTGTCGCCCAGCTGGCGAAGGCCAACATCAACGCCCTGCTGGACCAGGCCGAGGACCCGCAGAAGATGCTGGACCAGCTGATCCGCGACTACAGCAGCAACATCGCGGAGGCGGAGGAGGCGGTGGCGTCGACGATCGGCAATCTGCGGCTGATGGAGCAGGACCACCAGGAGGACGTCGAGGCGGCGAAGGAGTGGGGCGAGAAGGCCCTGGCCGCGAGCCGGAAGGCGGACGCGTTGCGGGCGGGCGGAAAGACGGCGGAGGCGGACACGTTCGACAACCTGGCGAAGGTCGCGCTGGGACGCCAGCTCCAGTCGGAGAAGGAGGCGAAGACGGCCGAGCCGACGATCGCCGCGCAGACCGAGGTCGTCGGCAAGCTCAGGAGCGGCCTGGACCAGATGAAGACCAAGCTGAACGAGGTCCAGGCGAAGCGGGACGAGCTGGTGGCGCGGGCCACGTCCGCGCAGGCGCAGAACCGGATGATGGACGCGGTGAAGAACATCGACGTCCTGGACCCGACGAGCGAGCTGAGCCGGTTCGAGGACAAGGTGCGCCGCGAGGAGGCGAAGGCCATGGGCAAGCAGGAGTTGGCCGCCTCCTCGCTGGACGCGCAGTTCGAGCAACTGGACGCTCTCGGCGACAGCGCGGAGATCGAGGCCCGGCTCGCGGCGCTCAAGCGGTAGCACTCACTCCGCGGGTCCGGGCCATGGCGTCGGCCATGGTCCTGGTCCTGGTCCTGGCCGGCCGGGCCCGCGGGGTGGTGCGGCGCTGGTCAGAACATGCTGAGCAGCTGCTCCACGGTCGGCTCCGCGGCGTCGTCGCCGTCCGGCAGGGGCAGTTCGAACCAGACGGTCTTGCCGCGGGGGGTGCGGCGCGAGCCCCAGGCGGCGCTGAGGAGTCCGACCAGCTGCAGTCCGCGCCCGCCCTCGTCGGTGTCCCGGGCTCGGCGACGCCTCGGCTGGACCAGGCCGGCGTCCCAGACCTCGCAGACCAGGGTGCGGTCGCGCAGCAGCCGCAGCCGGATCTCGCCCTCGCCGTAGCGAAGGGCGTTGGTGACCAGTTCACTGACGAGCAGTTCGACGGTGTCCACCAGCGCTTCGAGGTCCCAGGCGGTGAGCTGGGCCCGGGCCAGTTCGCGGGCCCGGCCGACCGAGCGGGGTTCTCTCGGCAGCCGCCAGTCCCCCACCGCGTCGCACGGCAGTCCCTGGATACGGGCCATGAGGAGGGCGATGTCGTCCTCACCGTGCCCGGTGTCGAGGGTGGTCAGGACGCGGTCGCAGACGTCCTCGAGGGGGCGCGCCGATTCGGTGAGGGCGCTGCGGAAGGCGCTCAGGCCCTCGTCGAGGGGATGGTCGCGGGACTCGACGAGTCCGTCGGTGTAGAGGGCGAGCAGCGAGCCTTCGGACAGTTCGACCTCCACCTCCTCGAAGGGTTCGCCGCCGACGCCGAGCGGCATTCCCGGCGGCACGTCGAGCAGCATCGCCTTCTCGCCGGGTTCGACGAGCACCGGCGGCAGATGGCCGGCGTTGGCGAAGGTGCAGCGCCGGGTGACGGGGTCGTAGACGGCGTAGACGCAGGTGGCGAGGTAGACCTCGGAGAGTTCGGGGCCACGGGCCTTGTGGGCGCGGGCGCTCTGCTGGGCTCCGGCGGGGGCGCCGAGGCCGCGGGCGATCTCGTCGAGGTGGGAGAGGACCTCGGCGGGTTCGAGGTCGAGCTGGGCGAGCGTACGGACGGCGGTGCGCAGTTCGCCCATGGCGACGGCGGCCCGCAGACCGCGGCCCATGACGTCTCCGATGACCAGTGCGGTGCGGTGGCCGGGGAGTTCGATCACGTCGAACCAGTCGCCGCCGACCTCGGTGGCCGTGGTGCCGGGGAGGTAGCGGCAGGCGATGTCCAGGCCGGCGGCCTCGGGGTCGCCGGGCGGGAGCAGGCTGCGCTGCAGGATCAGGGCCCGCTCGTGCTCGCGGCGGTAGAGGCGGGCGTTGTCGATGCAGACCGCCGCGCGGGCGGCCAGTTCGACGGCGAGGGCCCGGTCCCGCTCGCCGAAGGACTCGCTGCCCTTGGCGCGGGAGAACTGCACGAGGCCGACGACGGTGTCGTGAGCGACCATCGGCACCACGAGGGTGGAGTGGACGAGGCTGCCTTCGCCGCCCGGCACGGCTCTGACCCGGCCGGTGCGCAGAGCTCCGGCGCAGGGCGAGTTGAAGGGGTAGCGGTGGACGGAGCCGACCTCGACGGCTCCGGTGCCGCAACAGCTGTCGTCCGCGCCGGTGCCGACGACCGTCTCGTGGGCCCTGAGCGGGGTGTCGGAGATGGCGCTGGCAAAGGCGACCCGGCGCAGTTCGGCGCTGCCCGCCCCGTAGCCCACGTCGTGGGAGTTGCCCCAGCGTCCGGGCGGGGCCTCGTCCCCGGTCAGCAGGCCCTGGTAGAGATCGACGGAGGCGAGGTCGCAGAAGCCGGGGACGGCGACGTCGAGCAGTTCGCGGGCGGTGGCCTCCAGGTCGAGGGAGTTGCCGATGCGGGCGCCCGCCTCGTTGAGGAGGGCGAGGTTGCGGCGGGCGCTGGCCGCCTCGCGGGCGGCGTTGTGGCGGCGGGTCACGTCGATGCCGAGCCCGGCGACGCCGACGGGCCGTCCCGAGCCGCCGTGCACGCGGTAGAGGTTGATCGACCAGTGGCGTCGGTCGGTGGAGCCCGGGGGCGCTCCGACGATCTGGAGCTCGGTGACGGACTCGCCGGTCTCCAGGACCCGCTGGAGCGCGGCGGTCATCCGCTCGGCCTCGGGGCGCGAGAGGTAGTCGTGGACGGTACGGCCCCGGTGGTCGTCGGCCGAGCCGCCGAAGACGGTGGCGAAGCGCTGGTTGGCCCGCTTCACGGTGAGGTCGGTGTCGAAGAGCAGAAAGCCGAACGGCGATTGGCCGAAAATGGCCTGCGAGGCGGCGAGGTCGGTCTCGATAGTCCGCAGGGCCCGGACATCGACGACGATGCACAGCGCGGCCCGCTCCCCCGACGGTGTCTCGCTCGGCATGACGTACATCTCGGCGATTCCGTCGGGGCGGTTCTGCCCCGGTATGCGGAAGGGGACGAGGCCCGTCCATTCCTTGCCGTCGAGGATCTCCGCGACCCGGCGCCGACCGCGCTCCCGCAGGTCGGGCGGCATGAACGCCTCGACGGGATCCTTGCCCATCGCCTCTTCGGCGGGCACGCCGAAGAGGTCCACGGCCCGGCGGCTCCACTGGTCGACGAGCCCGTCGGGTCCTATCGAGAAGGACGCGACCCGGATGTAGTCATAGATCGAGCCGGGCGGGCTGCTCTGCCACACGACGCCGCTCGCCGTCTCAGGTATCTCGCTCACGCGACCGTCCCCTCCAGCTCACCGCACCGGACCGGCCATGCCCGCAGTATTCAGCACTACGGCCCCCGACGGCACGACGTTCACGATCACAGGGTGGTCTCGTTCATTTCCGGCCGAGCCCCCGTTGATCGTTGTCCCTCCCCGTCTTCTAACCCGGCAGGGCCAGCTCGAACCACACTGTCTTGCCCGTCCTGCCCTTACGGGTGCCCCAGCGCCGGGCAGAACAGGCCACGAGCTGCAGCCCGCGACCGCCCTCGTCATCGGGGCCGGCGGCGCGTTCGGTGGGGGGATCCGGAAGCGGATCGGAGACTTCCACGAGAAGGGCGGGATGGTGGGCGGTGTCGTCCCCGTCCGGCTGGAGGTGGACGAGCCGGACGCCGATCGGGCCGGAGGCGTAGCGCAGGGAATTGGTCACGAGCTCGCTCACCAGCAGGATGGTGAGGTCACCCACCGCCGAGTCGATCCGCCAGGCCCGGAGTGTGTCGCGCACCGCGTGACGTGCGGTGCGCACGGCATTGGCTTCGGCAGGGAAGTACCACTCGGCGCAGTCGCCTTCGGTGTCGATCACGCCTGATCACTTCCCCAGCCCATCACCAGAAGGAAGGCCCACGTCCTATTTCGGGGGGTTAATCAGCACATACCCGATATTCAGGGCGGGATATCGCGGGGAGTGGACCAGTGGGCGCACGGTGGCACGAACGGCGTAGGGCCTCAGCCGTGCACTCCGTCCGCCGGGGCGGCCGGCAGTCGTCGCCCGGCCTCCGCGACGGCGGGTCGGTCCTGGTCGAGCCAGTCGACGGCGTCCAGCTCGTGGCGGGCCAGCCAACGCAGCTCGTCGTGGTCCTCCAGCGGGCTCGGCTCGCCGGAGAGCAGCCGGGCGGTCCACACCTGGAGGACGTAGCCGGGCTTCAGCGGCCACTCGCCGGGGATGCGCTCCCCCGGCTCGGTCTCGACGCCGAGTTCCTCGCGCAACTCCCGGACCAGGGCCTCCTCGGCGCTCTCCCCCGGCTCCAGCTTGCCGCCGGGCAGCTCCCAACGGCCCGCGAGCTCGGCGGGGGCGCTGCGGCGCGCGGCCAGCAGGCGCCCCCGGTCGTACAGGGCTCCGGCGACCACGACCACGTGGTCGGCCACGTGGTCGACAGGACGATCTGTCATGGTCCGGAGCTTAGGCGTTCAGGCCGCGGGGGTCAGACCGCGGGCTGGCCGATGCGCTCGACCCAGTAGAGCTGCTTGTGTCCGCGGTCGTCGAGGCTGTCGGCGACCTTCTGGGCCTCGTCCTTCGTCGCGTACCGCCCGACGCGATAGCGGTTGCCGTTGTCGTCCTGCCGTATGACCAGCCAGGGCAGAACAGGGCCGCTGTCGGTCATCGGGCTTCTCCCCTCGCCGGTCCGGTCGTCTCTAAGGATCTCCCTGAAATGGCAATCCGCATATGCCCGACCTTACGCCTGACCTTTACACAGCGGATACAGGTTTTCACAAAGAGGTACGGATCCGGCCGGGAAACGACGGAGGGAGGCCGAAGATCGGGCCCCGAGAGCGGGCCCGGGGACGGCCGGCGCCGACATCAGGGCAGGCCGGAGCAGCCCGGCACGGCTGCGACGGACGTCGCGGAGGACCTCGCCGAGGACGTCGCCACGGACGCGTCGAAGTGACCGAAGAAAGGGAGGAGCCTTCCGGCTATCGGACCGGCAGGTGGTAGGCAATCCGGTAGCGGTCGGCCGGGACGACGACGTCGGCCGTCTCCACCGCCCGCCCCGAGGCGTAGTAGGTCCGCTCGACCACCATCACCACATGACCCGGCACACCGCCGAGCGCCAGGAGCTCCTCCGCCAGCCCCGGGCGCGCGCCGACCTCCTCCACCACGTTGTCGACCACCACGTCGATCGCCGCCATCCGCTCGACGACCCCGCAACCGCCCAGCGGCCCCTCCTCGGGGAGCATCACGGGCGTGCGTCCGGTCACCGCGAGCGGCTCCCAGGAGGTGGAGAGCATCATCGGCTCACCCGCGTCCCGGTACACGTACCGCGTGCGCATCACCCGCTCCCCCGGCTCGATGCCGAGCCGCGCGGCCACGGCGGCGCTCGCCTGCTCCTGCTCGCTGGTGGACTCCCAGGTGCCCCGCGCGCCGTCGGCCGCCTGCTCCTGCCGGAAGGGGTTGGCACCGGACGGCGGCCGGTATCCGGAGCGGGCGATCCGGCGCGGCACCGGCCGCTCCCGCACGTACGTCCCCGAGCCCGAGCGGCCCTCGACGAGCCCCTCGGCCATGAGCACCTTGCGGGCTTCCAGCGCCACGGTGTCCGAGACCCCGTACTCCTCGCGGATGCGCGCCTGCGAGGGGAGTCGGGTATGCGGCGGCAGCGAGCCGTTGGCGATCTTCTCCCGGAGATCGCTCGCCACACGCAGATAGGCGGGCTGCTCACCGAACGTCACTGGACACTCCCCTCAGGTTGACGGACAGCTACAGAGTGACAACCCTGGGTGTCCACCCGCAAGCGTGGGCCAAAGTTTCACCCGAAGTGATGACTTGCCTTTACGCCTGGACTTACCGCAGGTATAGCGGGCGATCGACGCCGAAGTCTTGACCTCAATGGTCCAGACCAATACTTTCCTGTGAGCACAGCTCCCTTCCGGCACACGCACAGGAAACGAGCCTCATGCGTCGAAGAACCCTTTCCCGGCTGACGATCGCCGCCGTCTCCCTCGGTCTCGTGGCCACCCTCGCGCCCTCCGCGGGCGCCGACTCCGCGTCACGCCCGTCACACGGCGACGCCCGCCCGTCGTACAAGCGCGTCGGCTACTTCACCCAATGGGGCGTCTACGGACGGAACTTCCAGGTCAAGGACCTGGAGACCAGCGGCACCGCGGCCAAGCTCAGCCACATCAACTACGCGTTCGGCAACGTGAGTTCCGACGGGAAGTGCTTCACCGGCAACATCCCCGGCGAGGCCGACGCCTGGGCCGACTACGTCCGCCCGATCGACGCCGCGGGCTCGGTGGACGGCGTCGCCGACACCGCCGACCAACCCCTCGCCGGCAACTTCAACCAGCTGCGCGAACTCAAGGCCAGGCATCCCGGCCTCAAAGTCATGATCTCGCTGGGCGGTTGGAGCTGGTCCACCCACTTCTCCGACGCGGCCCGCACCCCCGCCTCGCGCAAGGCGTTCGTCTCCTCCTGCATCGATCTCTACATCAAGGGCAACCTGCCCACCGACGGCGCCCGTGGCGGCGCGGGAGCCGCCGCGGGTCTCTTCGACGGCATCGACCTCGACTGGGAGTGGCCCGCGTCCGCCGGTGACGTCGACACCGTCTTCCGCCCGGAGGACAAGCAGAACTTCACCGCGCTCGTACGGGAGTTCCGCACCCAGCTCGACGCGTACGCGAAGTCCCAGAAGGCCCAAGGCGACGGCAAGGACAAGGACGAGGACAAGGACAGGGGCAAGCACAAGCACTACGAGCTGACCGCCTTCGTCCCCACCGCCCCCGCCAAGATCGACGCGGGCTTCGAGGTCCGGAAGATCATGCGCGATCTGGACTTCGTCAACCTCCAGGGGTACGACTTCCACGGCTCCTGGGAGTCCACCACCGCCCAGCAGTCCGCGCTCTTCGCGAAGAACGACTTCAGCGTCGACCAGACCGTGAACGACTGGCTGCGACGCGGCGCGCCCGCCCGCAAGCTCGTGGTCGGGATGCCGTTCTACGGACAGGGCTGGACAGGCGTCACGGGCGGCGGCAACGGCCTCGGCCGACCGGCGACCGGCCCCGCCCCGGCGACCTGGGCGAACGGCTACGAGGACTACAAGGCGCTCAAGAAGCTCGCGGACTCGGGCTCGTACACCGTCCACCGCGACCGATGGAACGGCCACGCCTGGCTGTTCGACGGGACGACCCTGTGGACGTACGACGACCCGCAGGTGCTGCGCACCAAGTCGGCGTATGTACGGGCCAAGGGGCTCGGCGGCGCGATGTTCTGGTCGCTGGACGGGGACACCCCCGACGGCGAGCTGATCACGGCGGTCGACGGGGTCCTGGGGCGCCGCTAGCGCCCGGCTCCCTCCCGGCACGCCGCCCCGGCCCGCAGACGACGGGGCCGGGTCTCCCGCTGGAGACCCGGCCCCGTCGGCGTACCCGCGCCGCGGTCGAGTGGTCAGACGGACGTGCCGTTCTCCCCGCGACCCGCGAAACGTGCGAGCCCCAGAGCCGCCCGGGCGTCCGCGCCGAGGTCGTCGGGCAGGGTGTCGAAGACCACGTCGTACGTCTCCCAGTACGCCTCCGAATCGGCGGACTTGGCGAGCTTGTCCCACTCCTTCGCGGCCGCGTCGAGCTCCTTGACCAGCTCGGCGATCGGCTTTGCCGACGTACCGGCCCAGTGGCGGCTCTTGAGCCCCCGGCTCGCCTCCACGATCGACGTGTGGACCTTCTTCGCCCACGCCTTGTTGGCCGCGAAGTCCTCGTCGGCGTCCTCCTCCGGCTCCTCGAAGACGGCGTTCTCGACGGGGTTGAGGGCCTGCAGATAGGCCAACTGGTCGGGATCCAGGGTGGTCTCGTCGGCGCGCAGGGAGCCCTTGAGCGGCTCGCCGCCGTCGACGGCGAGCGTGCAGGTCACCAGGCGGTCACCGGCCCGCCAGCCCTGCCGGTTCGGGAGGTAGTAGTAGTCCCAGACGTGCTCGGGGATCGCCCAGTTGTCCATCGCGTACGCGCTGCTGATCTTCGCGCAGCGTTCCTCCGCGAGCTTGTCGATGGCGTCCTCGCCCGGCCAGGAGTCGAAACCGGTGACCTTGAAACCGCCGACGACCTCGCCGTCGTGCAGCTTCTCGCAGTCGACGATGTCGACGTCCGTGGTGTAGGCCTCCAACTTGCCGTCGACCTCGAAACACTCGCCCTCGCGCAGTGAGAGCGGGGACTTCGAGCGCGCGGCCTCGTCCATCCCCTCCTTGAAGCCGCCCCACATCTCGCCGAGACCGCCGGTGATCAGGGCGACGGCGACGAGAAGGGTACTGATCGAGGACATGACGATGCCCGTGATCGCGAACCCCTTGCCGGTCTGGTTCTTCTTCCTGATCTGCGGGAGGGCTACCAGACCGAAGATCAGGCCGAGGGGCGGGAGGCAGCAGACGATGCCCGTGACCAGGGAGGCGACGGCCATACCGTTGGTGCCGGGCGGGACCTGCGCGGCGCCGGGTCCGTGGGGCCCGTACGGGGTGAAGGGGCCGGGGCCGTAGGGGCCGGGGCCGTACGGCCCCGGAGACGCGTAGGGGGACCCGGCCGCGGGCGCCTGCGGGGTGCCCATCGGGTTCGACGGCTCAGGGGCGGGCCAGCCCTGTCTGGGCGGCTGAGAATCCTGGGGCGGCTGGGAGGGGTCCACGAGTACGGTGCTCCTGTTGGGGCGGGTGACACGAACGTGCGATCGGGCGCGCGCATCGTACGGTGTCCAGGAGCGGGGGCGGTATGCGGGTGACATCCACGGCGGTCGGGACACCGACGATCCGGGCGGAGACGGTACGCGTGGTCAATCGGCTCACCGCACGGTGGGCCGGCACGGCCGGCGTGCTCGGCACCGAGGGCGGCGTGCTGTCCGCGACGGGCGTCTGGCCCCTCCTGGCCTTCCTGGCGGACGGCGCGGACGGCCCGGCGCGCGACGAGCTGGAGGACGCCCTCGGCATGCGGGCGGACCAGGCGGCGGAGGCGGCACGAGGGCTGCTCGGTGCCCTGGGAGCGATCCGCGGTTCGGCGTCGGCGGTCGGGCTGTGGACGCGGCCCGAACTGGCACTGCACGAGCGGTGGGTGACCGGCCTTCCGGAAGCCGCGCTCGGCCGCTTCAGCGGTGACGACCGGGCGGACCAGGAGGCGCTGGACCTATGGGCGTCGGAACGGACCGGCGGGCTGATCCCGGCCATGCCGGTCGTCGTGAACGAGGACACGAAGCTGATCCTCGCCACCGCCCAGGCCGTACGGACGCGGTGGCTCCAGCCCTTCTGGGACCGTGAAATGGCGCCCGAGTACGGCCCTTGGGCCGGACGGTCACTGATCGGGCTGCGCCGCGACACCTCGCTCCTCGACCGGGTCGGGGTCGCGCAGACGGCCTCCGGGCCGCTCACCGTCCTCAAGGTGCTCGGCGACACGGGAGTCGATGTCCACCTCCTCCTCGGAGAGGAGGAGACGGAGCCGGGCGCGGTCCTGAAGGCCGGGATCGACGTCCTGTCGGGCACCTGCCGGACCGTTCCGGGCGACCTGCTCCCCCTCGGGGAACCGGGACCGGGCCTGAACGTCCGCAACGTGCGCAGCTACGACCGCGCACCGACGCTGTCCGTCACGACGTCCCCGTTCTCCCTCACCGCCCATCACGACCTGCTGAGGTTCCGCGAGTTGTTCGGCCTGACGACGGCGCTGGACAGCCGGCGCGGCCACTTCCCGGGCATCAGCGACGCCCCGCTCGCGCTCGCCGACGCCCGCCAGTCCGCCATGGCCCGCTTCGACGCGGAGGGCTTCGAGGCGGCGGCCGTGTCGGCGATAGGGGCGGTCGGGGCCGGGATCGCCCCTCGCCCGGCGTACGTGGCCCGACGCATCGGCCTCTACTTCGACCGCCCCTTCGGCTTCCTGACCGTGCACCGCACCTCGCGGCTTGTCCTGACGGCGGGGTGGGTCGCCGAACCGGTGGACTACGTCTTCGAGGAGGATGAGGAGTACGAGGAGTACGAGGAGGAGGACGCGTGAGTGCGGCTCTGGAGGGCCTCGCGCTCAACCCGGCCACGCCGGTGGACGTCCTGCTGCGGCTGCTCGAACCGCCCTACGAGGCCGCCTGGTCGGCCGTGTGCCGGTGGCGCCGGGAGCTGCCCGAGGAGGTCGTGGACGCGATCCTGGCGCATCCGAAGCCACGCGTGCGTGGCGCGCTCGCGCGGAACCCCCATGTGCCGGGGGAGGTGCGCGGGCGGGTCGTCGACGACGAGGACTGGCTCGTGCGGGCATGCCTGTCGGACGGGCCGGGGGAGGACGCATGGCCTCGGTACCTGCCCGACCGCGTGATCGAGCGGATGCACGCGACGTACGACGGCCAGGAACTCCAGTCGCTGGCCTTCTCCCGGCAGGTGCCCTTCGGCTCCCGTCTCGCGTTCGCGACCCACCCCACGCCGGCGGTTCGCACGTACGGCACGGGGATGTGGCGCCACCTCTCCGAGGAGCGGCGAGCGGCCCTGCTCGCCGACCCCGACCCGGACGTGCGCGCCTCCGCCGAGCGGATGGCGGCGCGCGTGGCAGCGGAGGACGACGCGGAGGAGATGGAGCGGCAGCTGCGCGCGCTGCCCGGGACCCGTTCGCACGCCCACGGCCACATCCTCGTGAACTGCCGGCTCTCCCGGGCCGTCGTCGACGAACTCCTCCGGGAGCGCCAGGACGACGACCTCTGGTGCCTCGCGCACAACTACAGCACGCCGCCGGACGTCGTCGCGCACGTCGCCCGCGTCGGCGGCCCCAAGAGCCGTCTGGAGGTCGCCGAGCGCAAGGACCTCCCCCGAGAAGTGGTGGACCTCCTCGCGCGTGACCCGGACCCCGCCGTCCGTACCGCCGTCTCCGTACGCCCCGAACTGACCGAGGACGAGCGGGCGGCCGTCGACTACGTCGTCGAGCCGCTGAGCCTCGGGGAGCTGGGCGAGGATCCGTACCGGGCCCCGCTCTCCCACGCCCGGTCAGCCCATCCCCTCCTGCGCCGCCGTGTCGCCCACAACCCGGAGCTGCCCGCCGAGCTCGTCGAGCTCCTCGCCGCCGACGACGACCTGGGGGTACGGGTGCTTCTGGCGCAGTACCACCCTGGTGCGCCACCGGAGCTTCTTCTGCGCTGCTATCTGGAGTACACCGGCCGGTACCGGGACCGGCTTCTCGACCTGCCCCAGTTCCCGAGCCGGGGGCTCGGGGCCCGCTTCGGGACGGCCGAGGACCCTGCCGTACGACTCCTGGCCACGCGTGATCCGGCCTTGGACCCCTCTGTCGCCGACATGCTCACCCGGGATCCTGACGCCCGCGTGCGCGCCGGGGCGACCCGTAACCCGGCTCTCCCCCAAGAGCGCCTTCATCAACTCCTTGAAGACGAGGAGCTGTCCAAGGACGCGGCCGCCAACCCGGCCCTTCCTCTGGAGACGATGTACCGGCTCCTCGACGAGGCATGACGAAGGGGCGGCCGCCCTCAGGCGACCGCCCCTCACTCACGCGTCACTGCTCAGAAGCACAGCGCCGTTGGTACAGCGCCGGTGGTACGGGTCCTCAGAACTGCAGCGCCCAGGAGTCGATCTTCCCGATGTCGTAGTTCGCGTTGTCGCTGACCCGCAGCTTCCACGTGCCGTTCGCGACCTCGGAGGAGGCGTTGACCGTGTACGTGGTGTTGATGTTGTCCGAGCTGCCGCCGGTGCCGTACCCCTTCAGCGTGTACGCCGTGCCGTCGGGAGCGATCAGCTGGACCTGAAGGTCACCGATGTAGGTGTGAACGATGTTCACAGGCACCTGCAGGGCGGAGGGCGCGTTGCCCGTGACGCCGCTGACGGTGACCGGGGACTCGACGGTCGAGTTGTCGGCGATGGCGTAGTCCGCGGTGTTCTCGAACTTCTTGCCGGGCGGCGGGGTGGTGCCGCCGCCACCGACGAAGAGGAGCCTGTTCGGCGAGCCGGTGCCGGGGTTGCCGACCACGTTCGGTGTGGCGGCGCCGGTCAGCGCCGTCGACACCTGGGCCGGGGTGGCCGACGGGTTGTCGGCGAGGTAGACCGCGGCGGCGCCCGCGACGTGCGGGGTCGCCATCGACGTACCGGAGATGGTGTTGGTGGCGCTGTCGCTGGAGTTCCAGGCCGAGGTGATGGAGGAGCCCGGGGCGAAGATGTCCAGCACGCTGCCGTAGTTGGAGAAGCTGGAGCGGGCGTCGGTGTTGGTCGTGGAGCCGACCGTGATGGCCTCGGCGACGCGGGCCGGGGAGGTGTTGGACGCGTTGGCACCGTCGTTGCCGGCGGCGATGGCGTACGTGACACCGGAGGCGATCGAGTTGCGCACGGCCTGGTCGAGGACGGTGTCGACTCCGCCGCCGAGGCTCATGTTCGCGACGGCCGGCTTCACGGCGTTCTGCGTGACCCAGTCGATGCCGGCGACGACCTGCGCGGTCGTGCCGGAGCCCTGGTTGTTGAGCACGCGGACGCCGACGATCTTGGCCTTCTTCGCGACACCGTAGGAGGATCCCGCGACGGTGCCGGCGACGTGGGTGCCGTGGCCGTGGCCGTCCTGGGCGACGTTGTCGTTGTCGATCGCGTCGTAGCCGTTGAACGCGCGACCACCGAAGTCGCTGTGCGAGATCCGCACACCGGTGTCGATGATGTACGCCGTCACGCCCTGGCCCGCGCTGTCCGGGTAGGTGTAGCTCTGGTTCAGCGGAAGGGCCCGCTGGTCGACCCGGTCGAGGCCCCAGGACGGCGGGGAGGGCTGCGTGCCGCTGACCTTGAAGACGCGGTTCTGCACGACGGACTCGACCGCGGGGTCGGCGGCGAGCTTCTTCGCCTGCGCCTCGGTGAGCTCGACGTTGAAGCCGTTGAGCGCCGAGGTGTACGTCTTCTTGATCGTCGCGCCGTGCTTGGTCGCGATCGCCCGGCCCTTCGCGGTCTCCGCCTGGGCGGACTCGTCGAGGGTGACGATGTAGCTGCCCTCGATCGTCCCGGGGGCGCCGGCGTTCAGGATGACGCCTTCCGCGGCGGCCTCGGCCGCCGTGGCCGGGAGGGTGGAGACGGTGCCGAGAGCGAGGGCGGCGACGGCTATGGCGCTGGCGGCGACGAGTCTGCGCCGCGAGTCACGCATCACTGACATGTGAGGGATCCTCCTCATAGGTGGTGCGCTGCTGTGGGGGTACGGCAGGGACATGTCAAAGAGACGTGAAGCGTCCACGCCGTTTCGAACGTCCGGCTGCCGAGCGAAAGATTGACGGATCCATAGGAATCCCACAAGGCCTCCGAGCGCCCTGTAACACAGGCGCCATACCGCTGCCATCCTGACGACCATGACCGCCTACGTCTGCCCCCGCTGCCGGGTCCACGCCCCCGCCGACGCCCTCACCTGGTGTTGTCCGCAGTGTCGAGGTCCCTGGGACCTGGAATTCAGCAGCGGACCCGTGTCACTCAAGTCCCTGGCGTCACGCGTGAATTCATTGTGGCGTTACGAGGAGGCGCTGCCGCTGGCAACCGAGATCCCGCATGTGACCCTCGGCGAGGGCCGCACACCCCTGGTGCCGCTCAGCGATACGGTTTCGGCCAAACTCGACTTCCTCATGCCGACGTTGTCCTTCAAGGACCGGGGCGCGGTCATGCTCGCCGAGCTCGCCCGGCGCCTCGCGCGGGCCGGCGGTCTGCGCCGTGTCCTCGCCGACAGCAGCGGAAACGCGGGCACGGCGATCGCGGCCTACTGCGCGCGGGCAGGGCTCGACTGCGTGGTCTACGTACCGGACGGCACGTCCCCCAAGAAGCTGGAGCAGATCCGTGCGCACGGAGCGCGGCTGACCGTGGTCCCCGGCGACCGCGAGGCCACGGCCCGGGCGGCGCGCGAGGCGGCCGACGAGCCCGGCACCTTCTACGCGTCGCACGTCTACAACCCGCACTTCCTGCACGGCACCAAGACGTACGTGTACGAGCTCTGGGAGGACCTCGGCGGCCGGCTCCCGGACACGCTCGTGGTCCCGGTCGGCAACGGCACCCTGCTCCTGGGCGCCGCGCTGGCCGTCGACGAGCTGTACGGCCACGGCCTCCTCGACACGCGCCCCGCCCTGGTCGCCGTACAAGCCGAGGCGGTGTCCCCGCTGGCGGCGGCGTTCCACGCGGGCGCGGAGGAGCTGACGGAACCGGCGCCCGTACGCCCCACCCTCGCGGAGGGCATCGCGATCCCGAACCCGCCCCGCGCCCGCCAGATCCTGCGGGCGGTCCGCGCGACGGGCGGGACCTTCATGACGGTGACGGAGGACCAGATCCACGCCGCCCAGCTGGATCTGGCGCGCCGGGGGCTCTTCGTCGAGTCGACGGGCGTGGCCTGCTGGGCCGCCGTACGCGCGTCGGCCCCGCGTTCGGGCCTGACGGTCGTACCGCTGTGCGGGGCGGGCGCGAAGACGGGGCTCAGTCCGTCCCGTACGCAGCGTGCATGAGGAAGGACGCGCCCGCTCGTCGCCCGTGGCGCGACGGTGAGAAAATGGAGGAACCGGACAGAGCAGATCACCAGGATCCGAGCCACGGAGGTGGATCATGGGAGAGGCGCGCGCGGTCATGGACCGTCTGACCGAGGCACTGACCACGAAGAATCCGGACCTCAAGGTCGCTGGGGACCTGTACGCGGAGGATGCGGTGGCGTACTTCCCGGACGTGGGAGAGGTACGGGGACGCGAGGCCGTCATCGAGCAGTGGCGCACGATGACCGACTCGATCCCGGAAGCCACGTACACCAGCCTGAACAAGTACGAGATCGGCGACACCGCCATCGACGAGGGCACCTTCAGCGGCAGGAACACGGGCCCGATCGTGCTCCCCACCGGGGAGACGCTCCCGCCGACGGGCAAGGTCGTCACGATCCGCGGCATCGACCTGGCGACGGTCAAGGACGGCCGGATCCAGAGCTACCGGCTCTACTTCGACCAGATGCAGTTCCTGGACCAACTGGGCCTGCTTCCGGAGGCCTGAACCCGACCTCGAACCCTCGCAGAGGTGGTGCTCCGGCCTGCCCGGTTCGCATCGGGGTGTCGTATCGCGGAGCTGACAAACTCGGCTCGAGGCCCGGACATGGACGGACCGGCGTAGTTGAGTTTCCAGCATCGTTATCGATGGACAAGCTGCGGCTTCCCTGGGAAGAGCGGGCCACGGCAACCGGAGAAAGGCAATTCATGACCACCACCTCGGGAAACAACAGCGCCCGACCGGGCGTATCGGTGATCGGACTGGGGGAGATGGGCAGCGCTCTCGCGGCTGCGTTTCTGGACGGCGGACACCCCACCACGGTATGGAACCGCACACCGGAAAAGGCCGACGCACTGGTCGCCAAGGGCGCGCGACGGGCGGAGAGCGTTCGCGACGCGGTGGCCGCCGGTGGGCTCGTGGTCGTCAGTGTGAAGGGCAACGCCGCCGCCCGCGAGATCCTGGCATTAGCGGGTGACGCTCTTTCCGGCCAGGCCGTCGTCAACCTGACGGACGGGACGTCGGCGGAGATCAGGGAAGTGGCCGAGTGGGCCACGGGCCAGGGAGCCGAGTACCTGCACGGGCAGATCATGACGATCGCCCCGGGCGTGGGACAGCCGGAGACGGTGATCTTCTACGGCGGCTCCGACGCCGTGTACGACCGCCACCAGTCCACGCTCGGGCTCCTCGGAGGCCGCGGAACCGTGGTCTCGGCCGATGCGGGTGTCCCGAGCCTGTACGGGATGGCCGTGCACGGCACGATGTGGGGAACGCTCAACGGCTTCCTGCACGCGGCCGCGCTGCTGACGGACGAAGGCATCGAGGTGAAGCACTTCCTGGAGCAGGCCGACGCGTCCGTCTCCGCGCTGCTCGGCATCTTCCCGATGATCGCCGGCGAGGTCGACCGCGGTGAGTTCGCGACCCCGTTCGGGGCGCTCGAGCATCATCTGCCGTCGGTCGAGGACCTGGTCAAGGAGAGCCGCGCGCGAGGCATCAACGACGAGTTCCCCAACTACACGCTGGGGATGGTGGCCAAGGCGGTCGCCGACGGCCACGCCAACGACAGCTACGCGCGTCTGGTCGAGCACTTCAGGAAGCAGTGAGGGGCGAAGGGCGAAACCGCGAGAGGGTCGTACGGATGCCCCGTACGACCCTCTCGCCGCGTCAGCGGTTCGTGCCTACTTCTTGGGCAGCTCTATGGAGTGGCGGTGGCGGAAGAAGTTCGTCGGATCCCACTTGGCCTTGACCTGCTGGAGCCGGGGGTAGTTGCCCTTGTAGTAGAGCTCGGACCACGGGACCCCCGACGTGTTGTAGTAGGGGTCGCTGAGGTCCCGGTCCGGGTACCCGATGTAGACGCCGTCGGTGACGTCGTTGGGCACCGGGACGCCGCCGGTGTCGGCGTACACCTCGCGGTAGGTCTCCTTCATCCACGTCAGGTTCTTCTCGTCGTCCTCCGGATTGCGCCAGTAGCACTCGTAGAAGATCACGAAGGGCGATTCGCGATGCGAGGACGCCGTCTCGGTGGGGCTCATCCGGTTGATCTCGGCGCCGGCGGTGTGGAGCACGATGTAGGTGTACTGGTTGTCGTAGTCGGGCCGCGTCAGCTGCTTGTAGAGCACGTCGATCTGCCGTTCGGGGAAGCCCGACTTCATCAACGCCGACTTGTGGATGGTGCGCATATTGGGGTTGGTCAGCGGCTCGCCGGCCGTGGTGCCGTAGGAGGTCGCCTTCATGTACGGCAGGTGCTTGAGGTTGTTGAAGACCGGCTCTGTCCCCAAAGCCGTACTCATCAGGCCGATGAAGTCGTCCAGCAGCTTCTTGGAGTCCGGGATGTCGGCGTCCAGCTGGCCCACCAGAATGATCGGCCCCGACGACTTGTGCTGCAGGAACACCCAGTGCCCCATGCTCAGATACTCCGAGTCGACGTCGTCATGGAGCTTGGACCACTCGCCGTACTCCCGGAGCAGCCGCTTGAAGCCCGCCTCGGAGATCTTGTCCCAGTCCCAGCCGACCTCGTAGTAGTAGAGGCGCGTCGGCGGCGTCGGCAGCAGCTTCTCCGGCGCCCCGGTGGCGCCCCGAGAGCGCAGCCAGTAGCGCGTGATCACACCGAAGTTGCCGCCGCCACCGCCCGCGATCGCCCACAGCAGGTCACGGTTGGGGTCGGTGGGCTCGCGGGTGGCGATGACGGCGCGCACCTCGCCGGACTTGTTCACGGTCACGATCTCGGCGGCGTAGAGGTGGTCGCTGACGAGACCGTGCTTGCGCGAGAGCACACCGTAGCCACCGCTCGTGAAGTGACCGCCCACACCCACGCTGTAGCAGCCGCCCGCGGGGATGGTGACGCCCCAGCCGTTGTAGAGCTTCCCGAAGACGTCGAGCAGCTGGAGACCGGGATCGACGAAGAACGCCTTGCGCGTGTCGTCGTAGCCGAGCTGGGCCATCTGCCGCAGATCGATGATGACCTGGGCTTCCTTGTTGAAGACGAGATCTTCGAAGCAGTGCCCACCGCTGCGGACCACGACCCGCTTCTTGTCACGCACCGCCTGGCGTACGACCTCGACGACCTGCTGGGTCGTGGTCGGGAACTTGATGGCCTCGGGCGTGCCGACCAGGCGGGCGTTGCTGCCCGAGACCATGTCCGGGTACCGGGCGTCCGCCGGGGTCACGGTGGCGACGGGGACGACGGTCGTCGTCCCCTCGGCGAGCGTGACCGGCTCGGCCGCCCGTGCGGCGGTGGTGCCGAGGGCCCCGACGGCACCGGACGTCGCGACAGCGGCGCCCGTACCGGCCAGAAATCGTCGTCGGTTCAACTTACTCACTGAAGGCTCCAGTTCTGGCGAGAAACAGCCCGAGGTCCCCTGGGCTACCTCAGCTTGCCCACGCCCGCGCCTCCCCCCGTATACAGAACCGCGATCTTTGTCAGGTACCGCCGGCGGTCCGAGAAGAGCGGCCCCGGGGAGCGGCCGGGGAGATGACACAGTCCCCCGGCGACCGTGCGGCCCGGCGCGCTTGCCAGGCAGGATCCAGGCATGCATGCCGCCTACATCGAGCAGTTCGGCCCACCTGATGTGATCCGGTACGGCGAACTGCCCGCTCCGCGCCCGGGGCCGACCGACGTGCTTGTCGACGTCGCGGTCACCGCCGTCAACCATGTGGACACGTTCGTACGTTCCGGGGCCTGGCGCACACCGGTCCCGCTGCCGTTCGTGGTGGGCCGCGACCTCGTCGGCACGGTGACGGCGACCGGCCCCGGGGCGACCGGCTTCGCCGTCGGTGACCGGGTGTGGTGCAACAGCCTGGGGTACGAGGGCCGGCAGGGGGCCGCCGCCGAGCAGGCCGTGGTCGCCGCGGAACGGCTGTACCGGCTGCCGGACGGCGTCGAGTCCTCCGACGCGGTGGCCGTGGCCCACCCGGCGGCGACGGCGTACCTCGCGCTGTTCACCCATGGGCGGCTGCGCACGGGCGAGACCGTCGTGGTCGTCGGCGCGGCCGGCAACGTCGGGAGCGCGGTGGTGCTGATGGCCGCGCAGGCCGGGGCTCGGGTCATCGCCGTCGCGAGCGCGGAGTCCGCCGAGTACGTCCGCGGCCTGGGGGCCGCTGAGGTCGTCGACTACCGGCGTGGTCAGGTGGCCGAGGACATCCGCGCGGTGGCACCGCGCGGAGTCGACATGTATGTCGACACCTCGGCCCGCAACGAGCTGACGACCGCCGTCGACCTGTTGGCCCGGCGCGGCCGCATCGTCGTGCTGTCCGGCCTGATGACCCGTCCCGTGCTGCCGGTGGGCTCGCTGTACGTCAAGGACTGCTCCGTCGTCGGCTTCGCCATCTCCCAGGCGTCGAGCGCCGAACTCGCCGAGGCGGCCAACGGAATCAACGGTCTCCTGGCCGACGGCCTGCTGCGCCCCCGCGCCGTCGAACCGCTCCCGCTGAGCGACGCGGCGGAAGGCCACCGGCTCGTCGAATCCGGAAAGGTGACCGGAAAGGTGGTACTCCACACCGACCGGACCTGATCCCCCTCGACCCGATCCGCACGCGAAGTGAACCCGGCCAACGGAACCTGACCAACCCTGAACCGATCTCTGACACCCCTGGTCCGGCCACTGCGATGCTTTCCCAATGACCTCCATCATCGAAAAATCTCCCCTTTTCGAACTCCGGGCCGACATTCACGTCGGGGCCTCGCCGTCGGAGATTTACGCCGTGGTGAGCGACCTCCCCCGCAGCGGCGAGTGGAGCCCGGAATGCCAAGGCGGTGAATGGGTGTCCGGCGAGGCTTCGGCCGTTGGTTCGGTGTTCCGCGGCGAGAATCTGCGCAGCGAGGAAGTCGTCGCCTGGGCTCCACTGGTCCGAGGCATCTGGCACACCGAATGCCGGGTCACCGCCGCCGAACCGGGCCGGACGTTCCGCTGGATGATGCTCTCCCACGCAGGTGACGACCAGGAGAGCATCTGGGGCTTCGACATCGAGCCCGCGGAGGGCGGCGCCGTCCTGGTGCACCACTTCCGTATGGCCACGGCGACCGCGGGAATTCACAAAATCGCCGCGGACCTCGACGAGACGGAACGCGCGAAGTTCATCGACGAGTGGACTTCCAAGATCGCGCAGGACCTGGACTCCACTCTGAGTCGCATAAAGAACATCATCGAAGCGGCCTGACCACCGTCCGAAGCCGAATTCGAAGTCCCGACGTCGTGATTTCTGACCCGGGTTGACGGACACCACGCAGACGAGGGATGTGTGTATGTTTCTGCAGCGCATCGGAAACAAGGGCATTGGCCTGGGAACACTCTTCGAGAGGGCAGCCGCGAAGCACCCCGCGAGCCCGGTGATTCTCGATCACGATCTGGATATCGCACCGCAACTGGGCCGTCGCCTCACCCTGACGGAAGTGGCCGAGCTGGTCGACGACTTCGCGTCCCGGCTCTGGGCCGCCGGAGTCCGCACCAGTGAGCGTGTGGTCATCCACAAGACCAACGGCTTCGACATCACCCTGCTCGCCTGCGCGATCGCGCGGATCGGGGCCGTACCCGTCCTGCTGTCACCGAAGCTGGACGGCGCGACGGTCGCCGAACTGCTGCGCCGGGTGGACCGGCCCTACCTCGTCACCGACCAGGACAAGCTCGAGAACAACCTGCCTGCCGAGGTGTTCGAACTCTCCCGGAAGCTGCTGCTCACCACCGGCAGCCACGAGGGAGCGACCGAGCTCGCTTCCCTGGCGGGCGCCGTGCGCGTCGCGCCGGCGCAGGTCTCCCCCGATCACCCCACGCTGATCACGCACACCTCCGGCACCACGGGTGTCCCGAAGCTGGCCGTGCACACCGGACGGACCTTCCAGTCGCGCTACCGCCCGCAGGGGACGGTGGCCAGGCTGGTGGGAGCGAACGAGCCGGTGGCGATCCATGTGTCCTTCGTGCACTCCCGGATGTTCACCGCGATGCCCATCTCGATCCTTCAGGGGCATCCGCTGCTCATCCTCGCGGAGGACGACCCGGAGAGCGTCGCCAAGCTGTTCACCCAGGTGCCGCCCGGCCTGATCGAGGCACACCCGAACTCGTTCATGCGGTGGGAGGAGCTGGTGGACGACCCGCGCGCTCCCCTGGCGCGGGTGAAGTACTTCAGCAGCACCTTCGACGCCATCCACCCGCGGACGGTCCACAGCCTGCTCGGCGCGTCCCGCCGCAAGGGCGCCCTGTTCATCCAGATGTACGGGCAGAGCGAGGTGGGGCCGATCGCCGGCCGTACGTACAGCCACAAGCGCGGGGCCGAGGCCGAGGGCCGGTGCGTCGGATCGCCGTTCCCCGGCATGACCGGAGTGCGGGTCGTCAGCCGCGACGGGAACCCGCCCAGCAAGTCCTCACCCGGCTTCATCGAGGTCCGCAGCGACGGACGGATCGTCACCTACCTCGGCGAGCACGAGCGCTGGCAGAAGCAGGTCAACGACGGCTGGTGGCGGATGGGCGACGTCGGCTACCGCACCAAGTGGGGCTGTCTGCACCTGCTGGACCGCGAGGTGGACGAGATACCCGGCATCGACAGCACGCTGGAGGTCGAGGACAAGCTCTTCGGCCGGATGCGGGAGCTCACCGAGGTCATCATCGTGCCCGGCGCGGACGGGCTGCCGGTGCCCGTGGTGTCCACCCGGGACAACAAGCCCCTCGACACCATCGCCTGGCGCTCCGCCGTCGCCGACCTGCCGCCGATGGCCGAGCCCGTCCTGTGGCGTCTCGAAGACCTGCCGCAGACCGCCACGACGAAGATCAAGCGACTGGAGCTGATCAAGCAGCTGCGGGCCGCCCAGGACCCGCCGGCGTGATGGACAGTCACGTCGAGATCGCGATCGTCGGCGTCGGGCCGCGCGGACTGTCCGTACTCGAACGCCTCTGTGCGAACGAGCGGGCGCAGCGCACGCACCGGAGCGTCACCATCCATGTGGTGGACCGGTCGGAGCCCGGCGCCGGCGCGGTCTGGCGCACCGAGCAGTCCCGGCACCTGCTGATGAACACGGTGGCCTCGCAGATCACCGTGTTCACCGACGCAAGCTCGGAGATCGCGGGGCCGATCGAGCCGGGACCGACCCTGCACGAATGGGCCGCCGGCCTGCGCGCGCTCGGCGGACCGGAAGGCCAGCCGTGGGAGGCCGACGCGCAGGAGGTCCTCGACGAGGCCGGACGGCTTGGTCCGGACACCTACCCGACCCGGGCGTTCTACGGGTGGTACCTCAACGACTGCTTCCAGCGGGTGGCGGCCGCCGCCCCGGAGCACATCACCGTCACGGTGCACCGCTCGCGGGCGGTCGCCATGGCCGATACGCACGGCGTGCCCGGCGGCCCGCAAGGGCTCCGTCTCGAGGACGGCACCCGGCTGAACCAGCTGGACGCCATCGTCCTCGCGCAGGGGCACGTGCCGACCCGCCCGACCGCCAGGGAAGAGCGCACGGCCAGCCTCGCGCGCATCCACCGTCTCCGCTACATCACTCCGAGCAACCCGGCCGACCTCGACCTGAGCGACGTCGAGGCCGGCCGGCCGGTGCTGTTGCGCGGCCTGGGCCTCTGCTTCTTCGACTACATGGCGCTGTTCAGCGTCGGTCGGGGAGGAAGGTTCGTCCGCGAGAAGGGTCGGCTGGTCTACCACCCGTCGGGGAACGAGCCCCTGATGTACGCGTTCTCCCGCCGCGGAGTGCCCTACCAGGCACGCGGCGAGAACGAGAAGGGCGCGTCCGGCAGGTACGTCCCGAGGCTGCTCACCCCCGAGGTGATCGGGCGGATGCGCGCGCGGTCCCGGGGCGGTGACCGCGTGAACTTCGGCCGGGACCTGTGGCCGCTGATCCGTCGCGAGGTGGAGAGCGTCTACTACGGCACTCTGCTGGACGCCGCGGGGCGCGGCCCGGAGCGGGAGGCGCTGGTCGAGAGGTACCTGCACCTCGCCGACGGCGAGGATCCGGGCCCGCTGCTCGACTCGGCCGGTATCCCGCCCGCCGACCGGTGGGACTGGGAGCGGGTCTCCAAGCCGTGCGGCGACCGGGAGTTCACCGACCGCGGCGACTTCCGCGACTGGCTGCTGGCGTACCTGGAACGCGATGTCGCCGAAGCCCGCAGAGGCAATGTGAGCGGTCCGCTCAAGGCGGCCCTCGACGTACTGCGGGACCTGCGCAACGAGATCCGGCTCGCGGTCGACCACAGCGGGCTCGAAGGCAACTCCCACCGGGACGACCTGCAGGGCTGGTACACGCCCCTCAACGCCTTCCTGTCCATCGGGCCGCCCGCCTCCCGGGTCGAGGAGCTGATCGCGCTGATCGAGGCGGGTCTCCTGGAGATCACCGGCCCCGGTACGCACGTCAGGCTCAACACGGCCACGCCGGAGTACGTCGCCTCCTCGGCCCTGGTGCCGGGCCCGCCGGTGCGGGCGACCGTCCTCATCGAGGCGCGGCTGCCGGAGCCGGACCTGCGCCGCACCGATGACCGTCTCCTGCGGCATCTGCTCGACACCGACCAGGCCATGCCGTACCGCATCCCCGGTTCGCACGGCAGCACGTTCGAGACGGGCGGGCTCGCGGTCACGGAGCGGCCGTACCGGCTGCTCGACGGGCGTGGTCAGGCGCATCCGCGCCGGTACGCCTACGGAGTCCCGACCGAGTCCGTGCACTGGGTGACCGCAGCGGGCATCCGCCCCGGGGTCGACTCGGTGACCGTGGCCGACTCCGACGCGATCGCCCGCGCCGTGCTCGCGCTGCCGCCGGTGGCGCATGTGCCGGCCGCGGTCCGGCCGGAGATGTCCGAGTTCGATGTCGACGGAGTGATCGTATGACGGACCAGCAACCCCGAGAGAGGAACACCGACATGACTCCCGCTACGGGAACGAAGCGGCGGGCCGAGCCGAGGTACGCGCGGCTGAAGCAGATCGAGTCGATGGACGTCAACGAGAAGTACAGCCACATCTGGTGGCTCGGCATCGGCTACGAGTACCCGTGGGACTTCAGCGTCGCCGGGGCTCTCGCCTTCGCCAACAGCGTCGCCCCGCCGCACATGGCCGCCCTGCTCGTACGGACCGGCGAGATCACGGAGAACACCCAGCGGAGGATGGAGCACTTCGGGCTGATCGCCATGCAGATGGTCCGGCACGGCTTCAAGGACGACCGGGGCAAGGCGGCGGTGCGGCAGATGAACCGCATCCACAAGAACGCGGTCAAGCACATCAGCGACGAGAACAAGCAGTGGAGCATCAGCAACGAGGACTACCTCTTCGTGCTGGCCACCAGCATGCTGGGGCCCGTCCGCTGGGTCGACCGCTACGCCTGGCGTCCGACGAGCCGGCAGGAGAAGGTCGCGGCGTACCTGCACATCAAGGAGCAGGGCGAGCTCATGGGCCTCAAGGACATGCCCGGTTCGTACCAGGAGATGGCCCGCTTCCACGACGACTACGTCGAGGCCCATTTCGCCTACTCGCCCGAGGCGGAGAAGCTCTGGCGGGCACTGGAGCCGACCGTGGTCGAGCCCATGGTCGGACACGTGCCCGAGCGATGGCGTCCGACCGCCCGCCGGCTCGCCAAGGCGGGAATGCCGGCGCTGCTGGGCCCGCACATGCGGCGGGCCTTCGGCGTCCGGGAACCGTCACGGCTGCTGTGCCTGGCCGTCGACGCCGCCATCAAGGCCCGCTCCGCCTACGTACGCCGGCAACCGCCCCGCACGGAGGCCGCCTACCCCGACCCGCTGCCAACCCCCAGCTTCCCCAAGGCCGACTACCGGATCGAGGATCTGGGGCCCGCGCACACCACGGGCGCACCCACCACGGGCACCCACACCGCGGAGTGAGCCGTCCGCCGGCGAGCCGGAGCCCGCTCAGTTCTGAGCGGCCCGGCGCCGGATCTCGTCCAACAGCCGCGCCTGGCGGACGCTGTCCTCGTACGGTGCCGAACCCGCCCGTACGGCTTCGGCGAACACGGCCACGGTATTGGCCACCTGGTCGTCGGGGAGCAGCGGGATCCGGCGGCTCCCCGACGGCCCCTCCACGACAGCCACCGGAATGTGGTCGGCAGGAGGGGTGAACACCCGGTCGAGCGTGATCCGTCCCGTACTGCCCTGCACCTCGTAGGAGTTGCGGTACGCGTGGTCGAGGCCGAAGGTCAGCTGTGCGCTGACGCCGTCCGGGGACTGCAGCAGCACGGCGCCGGCCGTGTCCACACGGAATCCGGCCCCCGAGGCGAGCCCGGCGCCGACGACCTTCAGGTCGGGGCCGAGGAACGTCGACGCCGCACGCACGGGGTACACCCCGGTGTCCCACAGCGCGCCGCCGCCGAGTTCGGGGCGGTAGCGGATGTCGTCGGCGGGCCGCCTCGGCACGGTGAACGCGGCCTGGAACGACCTGAGTTCACCGATCGCCCCGTCGGCGACGAGCGCGCCCACCCGGGCGTGCTGACCGTGGTGGACGAACATGACGTTCTCCATGAGGGCCAGCCCACGGGACTCGGCGAGCCGGAAGAGAGCGGCCGTCGTGTCGGCGGTCATGGTCAGCGGCTTCTCCGCGAGTACGTGCTTCCCGCTCAGCAGCGCCGCTTCGATCCACTCCGCGTGCAGAGCGGCGGGTACCGGCACGTACACCGCGTCCACCGCGGGGTCCGCCAGCAGCGCGTCGTAGCCGTGCACCGGGCGGGCTCCGTACTCGGCGGCGAGCCGCCGCGCGCCGTCCGCGTTCCGGCTCGCCACCGCGGCGACCTCGGTGGCGGCACAGGCGGCGAACGCCGGGAGCATCCGCCGCCTGGCGATGTCGGCGCATCCGAGCACGCCCATCCGGACCGGCTCCATCAGGTATCCGCCTTCCAGTGGGGCAGCACTCCCGCTGCCACGGTCTCGGCCAGACTCCGCGCGCCGGCGTCCTTCTCGGACATCAGAGGTGGCTCCGAGTACGCCCAGGGCAGTCCGAGTTCGGGGTCCAGCGGGTTGATGTCGATCTGCGTGCCGGGTGCGTACACCGTCGACATGACGTAGCAGATGCGGGTGTCGTCGGCCAGCGCGAGGAACCCGTGGCCGACACCCTCCGGGATGTAGAGAGCCCGGCCGGACTCCGCGTCGAGGGTGCAGACATGATGCCTGCCGAACGCGGGCGATCCGATCCTCAGGTCGACGATGACGTCCCGCAGAGCTCCATGCACGCAGGTGACGTACTTCGCCTGCCCCGGCGGCAGTGCCACCGTGTGAATGCCGCGCAGCGTGCCCCGGCAGGACACGGAGTAGCTGACCTGCCGGGGCACGAAGGGTTCACCGAGTACACGCTCCAGCTTGTCGGCGCGCAGACTTTCGTGGAAGCTGCCGCGCTCGTCCGGCAGGAGCCGCGGGGTGACCACGAAGGCTCCCGGGATCGCCGTTGCCGCGATGTGCACCGCGGTGTCTCCTCTCTTTCGATCCGCTGCGGGTGGCGGTCAGGCTCGCGCGGCCACGAGCTTCTCCATCTCGCCCACGATCTCGGCGGGCAGCGGCATCTCGGCGATCTCCCGGGAGAGGACACCCGCCCGCTCCCGGTACGAGGCGTCGCTGAGCAGCTTCCTGCACGCCTCGGTGATGTCCTGCCGAGGGCCGGACTCGATGAGGATCGCGGCGCCGAACTCGGCGACCTTCCGGGTCGCCTCCGTCGGGTACTCCGGGTGGGCGATCAGCTGGGGCACGCCCGCGTTCAGCGCCGTCATGTCGGTGCCGCCACCGCCGTGATGCATGATGACGTCGCAGGTGGGGGCCAGCACGTCGAGCGGCACCCAGCCGATCCGTACGTCCGGCAGCTCGGCCCGCAGCTCCGCCGCGACGTTCTCCGGAGCCCCGACGACGACCTCCACGCCCAGGTCGGCGATGCTCCTCGCCATGTCCCGCAGGGCCTCTCCGCTGAACAAGCGGGTGCCCGCGGTGATGTACACCCGCGGGCGGTCGCCCTTGGTGTACATCCACGGCTCCAGCGGCTTCTGCGGGTTCCCGGGGATCCACCTCATCGGCCGGGCCGGCACCGGGTTCGCGGGCTGGAGGCTCGGCGGACACACGTCGAGCCACAGGTCCGGTTCGGGCACCCGGTCCAGGCCGAGCTCGCCGAGCACCGGCGCGAGCACCGCCTCGGCGCCGGGGTCGTACGCACGCGCGTCGATCCGGTCCCACTCCAGGCGCACCGACGGGATGCCGAGATGGTGCGCGAGCAGGGGGGCGGTGTAGAACATCCCGCCGCCGACCACGAGATCGGGGCGCCAGTGGTCGGCCAGGTCGAGCAGCGGTTCCAGACTGTCCACGGCGATCTCGGCGTAGACCCGGCCGACCGCCTTGAGCTGGTCCAGCGGGTCGTCCGGCATCGCACCCATGAAGGCGCTGACTTCTTCCATCGAGACGGGAGAGATCTTGACCGGTGGCAGCCCGACGCTCGCGATGTTCGGCAGCACCCAGTCGATCCCGCCCATCAGGACCTGGTGACCGGCATTGCGTACGGCCGTCGCGAGGGGCGCGTGCGAAAAGATGGGGTACGGGCTGTTGCCCGGGATGAACAGGACCTTCATCGTCTCTCCTACGGGGACTGCTGAGAGGGGGCTGAGAGGCGGCCGGCCGACAGGTCAGCCCGCCTTGGTGAGCACCGCTGCCGCCCGGAAGCCGGAGAGCAGCGCCGCCTCCGTGGTCGGCGAGTTGAAGTAGTCGCCCGCGAACGCCACCGGGGCGTTCATCTGCCGCATGACCTGGACGGACCGGCGGTAGCGGCCGGGTGCCGGAATCGGGAACCCGTACGGCCGCTCGGCGATCTGGAACGGTTCGGCTGTGGCGGGGAAGCCCGGCCACAGCGTGTTCAGCAGGGGCGTGACCGCGGCGAACTGCTCCTGCGGCGAAAGCCCCAGCAGGCGGCGGGTGTTGGCCCGGCCGGGGTAGGTGAAGACCAGCAGCTTGTCGACGAGCCTGCCCTGCTCGTCCCGTACCTGGCGCGGGTAGGTGATCATGTTGCGCAGCGGCGGGTCTTCGGGGCCGCCGGCCACGATGTGCGCCTCCGCGGGCAGGCTCCCGGCATCCACGAGGTACGAGACCGAGAGGGCGGGCTCGTACCGCTGCGTCTCCAGGAAGCCGCGCGTGTCGTCGCTCACCGCCGAGTCGGGCAGGGAGGCGACGAGCTTCGCCGCGATCGGCGCCGGGGTCGCGATCACCACGTCGTCGAAGCTTTCGGTCACCGGCGCGGAGCCGTCACGGGCAGCCGTCACCCGAAGCTCGTCGCCGATCATCTGCACGCCGGTCACCTCGTGCGACAGACGCAGTTCGGCGCCCTCCGCGTTCTTCTCGGCGATGACCTCCATGCCGTTGCGGAGCACGTAGAAGCCGGACCCGCCCATCCACGCAAGCAGCGCCCTGGCGTGCACCGCGGAGATCTCCTCGGAGGCGAAGTTCCAGAACCCCTCGATCTGCGGCCTCAGCAGGAAGTCGAAGCCGCGCCGCGACACGTGGCCGTAGCCCCAGTCCGCGGCTGACTGCCCGTCGTCGAACGGCGCGGACTTGACCGGATCGAAGAGATCGAGCTCCTTCTGCTTGCGCACCTGCATCAGGGTGGTGAACAGGAAGGCGATGCGGTCGCGGAGGGGGGCGTGCCGGTACCTGAGCAGGCTCAGCGGCGAGTCGGACGACAGGGCGACGTGGTCACCGTTGTCGGAGATGTGGACGTTGCTCGATATCTTCACGAGCTCGTCCTGCAGCCCGTACTCCTTGATGAGTTCGGTCATCTGCTTGTAGAAGCTGACGTACATCAAGTTGATGCCGACATCGGGTTCGATCTCCGGCCGGTGCCAGGAGCGGGCCCGCCCGCCGAGCCCTTCCGCCGCTTCGAAGATCACGACGTCCCGGCCGGCCTTGATGAGTTTCTTGGCAGCGGCGCTGCCGGCCATGCCGCCGCCGATGACAGCGGTCCTGGTGCGACCGGACATCAACATCCACCTCCGTGTGAGAGCGTGCGCGCGGGTGGTCCCGCTTCGGTCAGTGCGGGGCGATCTCGTCGTGCGGGTACTCCATCCCCTGCGCGAGACCACCGTCGACGGGCAGGTCGACCCCGGTGGTGAAGGTGGCGTCGAAGCCGAGGAACAGCACCGCGTCGGCGACCTCTTCCGGGGTGCCGAAGCGCCGCATGGGAGTGATCCGCTCGCCCTCCGACATGTTGAGCGCGCGGTGTTCCTCGGTCGCCTCCACGAGGCCCATGGAGGGGGTCAGGACGAACCCCGGGCTCACCGTGTTGACCCTGATGCCCCTGGGCAGCAGCTCGGAGGCCATGACCTTGGAGAACGCGCGGATCGCCGACTTCATCGCCGTCCCGACGCTCGTGCCGACGAACGCCGTTCCCGTCGTGGCGGAGGTCGTGAAGACGAACGAGCCGCCGTTCCTGACCAGCGGGGCGAGGCACTGCGCGGTGAAGAACGCCCCCTTGGTGTTGGTGTCGAACATCTTGTCGTAGGTCTCCTCGGTCACCTGACCGAGCGAACCGAACCTGACGTAGCCCACGTTGACGAAGACGAAGTCGACCTCGCCGAGCGTGTCCGCGACGGTCTTTCCCAGCGCTTCGATCTCGGCCAGGTTCGAGGCGTCGGAGCGCACGACGTGGGCGCGCGGGCCGAGCTCCTCGCGGGCCGCCTCGATGTTCTTCTCGTTCAGCCCGGTGAGGAGGACCTCCGCGCCGCCCTCGAGAAGGGCCTTGACGACCGACATTCCGATGCCGTGCGTGCCGCCGGTGACGACGGCCTTCTTACCTGTGTATTTCGCCACGTGATCCCTCTTCGGTGATTCTTCTTCGGAGATTCTTCTTCGGGCGCTGCTTTTCTCGGCGATCAGACGATGTGGACGTCCGGGACGTAGAGGATCCACTGACCCCCCGCATCGCGGAAACCCTGCTCCTTCGCCATGATTTCCTCGGCGTGATTCCAGGCGAAGAGCAGTGCGTAGTCCGGGTACGGCTCGGAAAAGGCGGCGGGCGGCCGGACGGGAATGTGCATCCCCGGCGTCAGTCGCCCCTGTTTGGCCTCGGTGCTGTCGCAGATGAACGGCACGAGCTCCGGGCCGATACCGCAGTAGTTGATGACGGTCGCGCTCTTCGCGGTCGCGCCGTAACCCACGACCGTGCGGCCCTGCGCGCGCAGGTCCTTGAGCAGATCCATCAGGTCGCCGCAGCTGCGCCGGACCCCGGCCGCGAACCGCTGGTACGTCTGAGGGCTCGCCAGACCTTGTTCCCGCTCCCGCGCCAGCAGTTCCGTCATGGTCGTCGACGGGGTCCGCTTCCCGGGGCGCGCGATGGTGTAGCGCATCGACCCGCCGTGCACCGTGAGCGGTTCGGCGTCGACCAGTTCGAATCCGAAGGTCTGGGCCATGGCCCGCACCGAGGACACCGAGAACAGGTAGAAGTGCTCGTCGTAGATCTGGTCGAACGCGTTCTGCTCCATGATGGAACCGAGGTAGCGGTCTTCGAGTACGAGCACTCCGTCGGAGGCCAGCAGCGCGTCGACACCCCGGAAGATGGAGTCCATGTAGGGGATGTGGCTCGTGGTGTTCGCGGAGAAGATGACGTCCGCCGGGCCGTCGGAGGCGGCGATCTCACGCGCCGTCGAGTCCTCGAAGAAGGCGGTGCGCACCCGCACGCCGTCCGCTCGGGCGAACTCGCCCACCTGCGCGGACGGATCGACGCCCAGGTGCCGTACACCCGCCTTCTGGATGGTCTTCAGCATGGTGCCGTCGTTGGAACCGATCTCCACGACGAACGGGTCGTCGCCGGCGAGGTCGGTCTCCAGCAGCCGGCGGGCGAACGTCTCGAAATGCCGGTGCATCACGGACGAACCCGACGACCGGTAGGGGTAGTCCTCGTGGAACATCTGCTCCCGGGGAACCTCTTCGATCAGCTGCACCATGGTGCAGGTCGTGCAGACACCGGCGGCAAGCCGGAAATAGAACTCGCTGCCGGCCGTTTCCGGTGTCACAAAGGAGTCGGAAACAGGCTGCCTTCCGAAGTCGAAGAATTCATCGACGGCGCCACCGCAGATCCGGCACTTGGCCACAGTCGTACTCCTTTGAGAGTTCCTTGGCGGGGGCGGGTTTTCCCAATTCAAGGAGTCTGTTGGATCCTGCCGAACGCCCTCAAGATGGTGCCGGGGTGTGTGTCAGGTCCGGCCCGACAATGAGAAAGCACGGGCCCTTCGCCACGTTCGCGAAGGGCCCGTGCTTTCGGGTGGTCCGGATTACCGCTCGGGCAGGGCCGCGACCTTGTCCCCGGAGGATGCGGCGGCCTCGTCCCGTCCCGGGCCTTCGGTCCCCGGAGCGTCTCCCTCCGGGCTCTTCCCCTTGCCGCCGGCCGAGCCGCGCAGCACGGTCGTCGCGGTGAGGGCGAGTACGGCCACGAGTACCGCACAGGCGATACCGACCATGTTCAGCCCACTCGTGTAGGCATCCCGGGCAGCGGCCAGCACCTTGCCGCCCAGCTCGGCGGGGAGTTCCTGGGCCGCGGCCAGGGCGCCCTCCATGCCGCCTCGGGCCTTCTCGGCCGCGTCCGCGGGAAGACCGGCCGGCAGGTCGATCTCGCTCCGGTAGACGGCGGCGCCGAGGCTGCCCAGTCCGGCGATGCCCAGCGACACGCCCAGGTCGCCGGCGATCGACGACATCGCGGCGGCGGAACCGGCCTTCTCCGGCGGGGCGGAGCCCACCACCAGGTTGGTGCCCAGCGCCCCGATGGGGCCTCCGCCGAAGAAGACGATCACGAAGCCGGCCAGCAGAAGCGGCAGCCCGCCGACCGGGCTGACGAAGGCGATCAGCACGTAACCCACCATGCTGCTGCCCAGCCCCAGGGCGACCACGACCCCCAGCGGAAGCCGCTTGGCCAGGACCGGGGCGAACTGCCCGGCGATGATGGAGGCCACCGCCGACGGCACCATCCACAGCCCGGCCTCCATCGGATCCAGGCCCTCGACCATCTGGAGGAAGCCGGTGATGAACAGGTAGCTGCCGCCCGTGGCGATCATGGAGAACAGCAGGATCAGCAGCGCCGAGGTGAACGCGCCGCTGCTGAACAGGCGCATGTCGAGCAGCGGGTGGGTGAGCTTGCGCTGCCGCGCCACGAACACCGCGCCGAGGGCCAGACCGACGACGAGCGCCGTGGTGGGCACCGGCTCCCAGCCGTACCGCGCGAGCTCCTTGAGCCCGTACACGACCGGCATGATCGCCGCCAGCGAGAGCACCACGCTGAACAGGTCCAGCTTGCCGCCGTCGGGGTCCTTGTACTCCGGCAGCAGGATCGGCGCCGCGATCAGCAGGATGACCATGACCGGTACGCCCAGCAGGAACACGGAGCCCCACCAGAAGAACTCGAGCAGCGTCCCGCCGATCACCGGACCCAGCGCGGTGCCGGCCATGAAGCAACTGGCCCATACGGCGATGGCCCGGCCACGCTCGTGCGCGTCGTGGAACATGTTGCTGATCAGGGCGAGGGTGGAGGGCATGAGCGTCGCAGCGGAGATGCCGAGCAGCGCGCGCGTCGCGATCAGCATCTCGGAGCTGGTGGAGTACGCGGTCATCACCGAGGTGACGCTGACGCAGACCGCACCGATCATCAGGAGCTTCCGGCGGCCGATCCGGTCCCCGAGCGTGCCCATGGTGACCAGGAAGCCGGCGATCATGAATCCGTAGACGTCCATCATCCACAGCGCCTGCGTACCGGAGGGCTCCATGGCCTCCGCCAGGTGCGGCAGCGCCAGGAACAGCACGCTCTGGTCGAGGGAGATCAGCAGGGTCGGCAGGGCCAGTACGGCGAGCCCGGCCCATTCCCGGGCCCCGGCCTTGGGCGGCACGGTGGCCGCAGGGGCGTTCGATGACATGGGGATTCCTTCTGTGGATTCGAGGATGGGATCGGGTCGGTGGCGTACGGACCGGCTCAGCCCGGATACGGCTGTCGCGCCCGGGCGTCGCGGAGGGTGTGGCCCCACCAGGTCAGCTGGTCGAGCATCGACGTGGCCGCGGCCGAACATCCCTCGGGGTCCTTCGGCCGGCCGTCGGCGTCGAACTGCTCCCGGTGGTGGGGGAAGGCGACGGAGTCCCGGACGGTGACGGCGTGCAGCGTGGGGAAGATCCCGCGCAGCTGCGCCACCGCTCGCAGGCCGCCGGCGATCCCCCCGTACGAGACGAAGGCGACGGGCTTGGCCTTCCATTCGTCGGTGTACCAGTCGATGGCGTTCTTGAGCGAAGCGGGGAAGCTGTGGTTGTACTCGGGCGTCACGATCACGAACGCGTCCGACGAGGCCAGCCACGGCGACAGGTCCCGTACCGCCTGTGGAGCGGGCCCCGCAGCGCCGAGAACGTCGGGCAGCCACACCTTGGCCAGGTCGATCACATCGACGTCGAGGTCGCCGCGCCCGGCTGCCTCGTCGGCGATCCAGTCGGCCGCGACGGGGCCGAAACGGCCGGTCCGGGTGGAGCCGATGATCACGGCTACGCGCAGCCTGGCTTCGGACATGTCGGTTCCCTTCGCGCTCTCCGCTCCTTGACGACACCACCGTGCCCGCGAGCGCTCCCGGTCTCCTCTCGGTCCGATCTCGGCCGTCCCGGGGGCCGATATCGCCCTGTCACGGGCCGCTGCGCCGGGTTAGCGTGATCACATGCGCTTCGGGGTTCTGGGTTCGTTGGGGGTGTGGACAGCCGATGGACGGCCGGTCCGGGTCCCGGAACTCAAGGTCCGCGCTCTGCTGGCCGCCCTGCTGGTGCACCGGGGACGACCGGTCTCCGCCGACAGGCTGATCGACGACCTGTGGGGCACCAAGCTGCCGAACAACCCGGCCGGCGTCCTGCAGAGCAAGGTGTGGCAGCTGCGGCGCGCGCTCGAGGCCGCCGAGCCGGGCGGCCGGGACCTCGTGGTGTCGCTCTCGCCGGGATACCAGCTGCGGACCGGGCCCGACGCGGTGGACGCGGACCGGTTCCACGACCTGACGACGCGGGCGCGGGCGACGGGCGACCCCCGGGCGCGCGCCGCCCTGTTGGCGGACGCGCTGGCGGTGTGGCGGGGGCCCGCGTTCGCCGACTTCGCGGACGAGGAGTTCACCCGCGCCGCGCGGGACCTGCTGGAGGAACAGCGGCTGACCGCGCTGGAGGAGCAGGCCGAGGCGCGGCTGGAGCTGGGCGAGCACGCTCTGGTGGCCGACGAGCTCGGTGACCTGGTCGCCCTGCATCCCCTGCGGGAACGGCTGCGCACCGCTCATGTGCGCGCTCTCTACCTCGCGGGTCGTCAGAGCGCCGCGCTGAGCAGCTACACCGACCTGCGCGAGCGGCTGGCCGAGAGCCTGGGCCTCGACCCCAGCCCCGAACTCGCGGCTCTGCACCAGGCGATCCTCACCCAGGATCCGGCCCTGACCGCCGCCCCCTCTCCCGTCACCACCGCGGTCCGCCCTCCGACGAACCTGCCGGCCGCGCTCACCGGCCTGGTCGGCCGGGCCGAGGCGATCAGCGAGCTCCGCTCGCTGCTCGAGGCGAACAGGCTGGTGACGCTCACCGGCTCGGGCGGGGTCGGGAAGACCCAACTGGCGCTCGCGACCGCCGCGCAGGTGGGTGAGGTGTTCCCGGGCGGAGTACGGCTGGCCGAGTTCGCCGCGCTCGACCCGGCCCCAGGGGCACGGGCGGACGCCCCGGGCCGGCGGACCATGGCCTCGGCGACCGAGGTGCACGAGATCGTCGGCGCGGTCCTCGGAGTGCGGGACGACGCCACTCCGAGCCCGGGGGCCGGGGGCGAGCCGCTCTCGCTGACCGCCCGTGTCGCCCACGCGCTGGGCGAGAGACCGACCCTGCTGATCTTCGACAACTGCGAGCATGTGATCGAGCCGGTCGCCGAGCTGGCCGAGGTGTTGCTGAAAGCCGCCCCGGGTCTACGGATCCTGGCGACCAGTCAGACACCGCTCGGAATCAGCGGCGAGCACCTCCAGGAGGTGCCCCCGCTGCGCCGGCCCGATCCCAGGACCGAGCTCAGCCCCGCGGCCGTGCGCCGCTTCAGCGCGGTGGAGCTGTTCGTGGCGCGGGCCACCGCGGCGGCGCCCCACTTCGTACTCGACGAGTCCAACGTCGAGGCGGTCGTCTCGATCTGCCGGCGCCTCGACGGCATTCCGCTCGCCCTGGAGATGGCCGCCACCCGGGTACGGGTACTGGGCGTACGCGAGCTGGCCGCGCGCCTCGACGACCGCTTCCACCTCCTCGCGGTGGGAGCGCGCAGCGCCCCGGCACGCCAGCGCACACTGCGGGCGGTGATCGACTGGAGCTGGGAGCTGCTCGGCGACCAGGAGCGGGCGGTGCTCGGGCGGCTGGCCGTGCACGCCGACGGCTGTACGCTCGGCGCCGCCGAGGAGATCTGCGCCGCGGACGACGTGGACCGTACCGACGTGCTCGACCTGCTCGCCCGGTTGGTGGACGCGTCGCTGGTGGTCATGGTCGACGGGGCGGACGGGCCGCGGTACCAGCTGCTCGAATCGGTCGCCGCCTACTGCGTCGAACGCCTCCGTGAGACCGGCGAGTTCGATGCCGTCCGGCGCAGGCACCGCGACTACTACACCGGCCTGGCGGAGCGGGCCGAGCCGCACCTGCGGGGGCACGGCCAGCGGCAGTGGCTGCACCGCCTGGACGCCGAGACCGCGAATCTGCGTACGGCGCTGGACTGCGCGGTGCAGCTCGGCGACGCCGACTGCGCGCTGCGCCTCGCGAACGCGCTCAGCTGGTACTGGTACCTGCGCGGCCGGAACAACGAGGCCAAGCGGTCGCTGACCGCGGCGCTGTCGATCGGCGGCGCGCCGCTCGCCGCGACGGCCAGGGCCACCGCCCTGCTGGGCGGCTTCAAGCTGGTGCTCGGCGGCATCGCCGACCCGGTGACGGAGTACCGCACCGCCCTCCAGCCGTACGAACGGGTCGACGACCCGGAGGGCAAGGCTCGTGCCCAGTGGTTCCTCGCGTCCAGGCTCTACGGCATCGGCGATCTGACGCCGAGCGAGGACCTGGTCCATCAGGCACTGACGACGTTCCGGTCGCTCGGCGACCGCTGGGGCATGGCAGCGGCCCTGAACAGCCGGACCTTCCACGCGAATCTGAGGGGAGACTTCGCCGCGCTGCGGCGGGACGGTGAGCAGAGCCTCGAACTGTTCCGGGAACTGGGCGACCAGTGGGGGCAGCTCCAGGCCATGGTGCCGCTCGGGACGCTGGCCACCGTCATCGGCGACTACCAGCAGGCCGGGCGGCTGTACCGGGACGGACTGCGGATGGCCGAGGACCTGGGGCTCTGGCTCCACGTGTCCTTCCACCTCTCCAATCTCGGCCGGGTCGCGCTGCTGACCGGTGACCTTCCGCAGGCAGAGGAGTTCCACGAGCGCGCCAGACGGCTCGCCACCGAGCAGTCGGACACGTTCGGGGAGCAGTTCGCCGAGATCGGGCTCGCCCTCGGAGCGCGCAGGGCGGGCAGGCTCGACGCGGCCGAGACGCATCTGCACCGCGTGGTCGAGCTGCACCGCCGGATGGGCTACGAGCCCGCCAAGCCCGCGCTGATCCTGGCCGAGCTGGGGTTCGTCGCGGAGTGCCGCGGCGACGCGCCGACCGCTCTGGCGCTCCAGCTCGACTGCTACGCCGCCGCCTGCGACGCGGGCGATCCACGGGCGGTCGCACTCGCCCTGGAGGGTCTGGCCGGGGCGCAGTCCCTGGCCGGTCACCACGGGCACGCCGCCCGGTTGCTGGGGGCGGCCACCGCGGCCAGGGAGTCGGTCCGGGCGCCGCTGCAGGCCGGTGAACGCTTCGACGTGGACCGCATCACGACCCGGGTCAGGGACGCGCTGGGCGAGGCCCGCTACGACGCCGAGTTCGAGCGGGGCGCCGTACTGACGCCGGAAGAGCATCTGCGTAACCCGCTTCCTTGATCCCCTCAGGGCCCCGAGCCGGAATTCATCTGGAACATGACAGACTCCGGCAAACAAGCGTCCAATGCGTTCCGGGTGGTCGATACATTGCTTTCGAGAGTGACCGGATAAATACGCGCTCCGAGAGGACCCAGTGAAGGCTCTAGTGCTATCCGGCGGGACAGGGGCCCGGCTCCGGCCTTTCACCCATTCCACGCCGAAGCAGCTCCTTCCGATTGCCGGCAAGGCAGTTCTGGAACATGTGCTGAACAACATCCTGGACGCGGGCATCACCGAAATCGGGATCATCGTCGGAGATCAGGCCGACAAGATCAGCGAGATAATCGGCGACGGCAGCCGGTTCGGTGCCCGCATCACCTACATCCGGCAGACCCAGCCGCTGGGACTGGCCCACTGCGTGCTCATCGCCCGCGAGTTCCTGGGCGAGGACGACTTCCTGATGTACCTCGGCGACAACATGCTGCCCGAGGGGATCACCGAACTCACCCGGACGTTCGCGAGAGAGCGGCCGACCGCGCAGATCGCCGTGCAAAAGGTCCCCGACCCCAGCGCTTTCGGCGTCGCCGAAATCGATGCGGCCGGAACCGTACAGCGTCTGGTGGAGAAGCCGACCGATCCGCGCAGCGATCTGGCGCTCATCGGTGTCTATTTCTTCACACCGGCCGTCCATGAGGCGGTCGCCGCCATCACGCCCAGCGCTCGCGGCGAACTGGAGATCACCGACGCCATTCAGTGGCTGGTCGCCCGGGACACCGAAGTCAAGGCTGTGGAATATCTCGGCTATTGGCAGGACACCGGGCAGGTGGACAGCGTCCTGGAATGCAATCGCCGAATGCTGGACGCAATCCGGTCCGAGAGCTCCGGCGAGGTCGACGGAGCGAGCCGCCTCACCGGCGAGGTCATCGTCGAGTCGGGCGCGCGCGTGGTGCGTTCGACGATCGAGGGACCGGCGTTCATCGGCGTCGGAACGGTCGTGGAGGACAGCCACATCGGCCGGCACACCTCGATCGGCCGGAACTGCGCGCTGCGGGACACCCGGATCGCCGACTCCATCGTGCTCGACGGTGCGACGGTGTCGGGCCTGGACCACCTCAGCCGCTCCCTGATAGGCAAGTCGGCATCGGTCCGTACCGCCGGACACCACCAGCTGGTGGTCGGGGACGACTCCGTGGTGGAGGTCGCACGATGAAGATCCTGGTCACCGGCGGAGCCGGCTTCATCGGCTCCCACTTCGTGCGCACCCTGCTCGACGGCGGTTATCCGGGGATGGAGAACGCCGACGTCACCGTCCTCGACAAACTGACCTACTCGGGAAACCGCGACAACCTGCCGTCCCATGCCGCGAAGCTGGAATTCGTCGAGGGCGACATCTGCGACGCCGCGCTGGTGCGCGAGCTGTTGCCCGGACACGACGCCCTGGTGCACTTCGCCGCCGAGTCGCACGTCGACCGCTCGATCGACGCCGCCGGAGAGTTCTTCCGTACGAACGTGCTCGGCACCCAGGTCCTGCTGGAGGCCGCCGTGCACAGCGGGGTCGAGCGGGTGGTGCACGTCTCCACCGACGAGGTGTACGGGTCGATCGCCGAGGGCGCCTGGACCGAGGACTGGCCGCTGGCCCCCAACTCGCCGTACGCCGCCTCCAAGGCCGCGTCCGACCTGGTGGCCCGCTCGTACGCCCGAACCCACGGACTCGACGTCTCCGTCACCCGCTGCTCCAACAACTACGGCCCGTACCAGCACATCGAGAAGCTCATCCCGCTGTTCACCACCCGGCTCCTGGAGGGCAAGCACGTTCCCCTCTACGGAGACGGACACAACATCCGCGAGTGGCTGCACGTCGACGACCACTGCCGCGCCCTTCAGCTCGTCCTCACCAAGGGCAGGGCGGGCGAGATCTACAACGTCGCCGGCGGCGCGGAGCTCCCCAACACCGCCATCGCCGAACGCCTGCTGGCGCTCTGCGGTGCGGACTCCTCGTCGATCCGCCGGGTGGCCGACCGGCCGGGGCACGACGACCGCTACGCGCTGGACGACACCAAGATCCGCGAGGAGCTCGGCTACGAACCGCGGATCCCGTTCGAGCGGGGCCTGTACGACACCGTCGCCTGGTACCGGGACAACCCCGGCTGGTGGAAGGCGTCCGCACTCGAGATGGCCGCCCGGTGACCGCGCCGCTCTCCCCCGCGACACCGCCGTACGATCCGCCCGCGCGGCAGGGGCTCCAACGCCGCGAGGACGCGGGGCAGGCCGACCGGATGGCGCTGTCCGCCCGTACGTTGCAGGGCAGTGGGATGCCCACCGAGAAGTTCACCGACTGGCTCGCCGGGCGCGCCGCCGCGAACCGCTTCCGGGTCGACCGGATCCCGTTCCACGAACTCGACGGCTGGTCGTTCGAGGAGGACACCGGGAACCTGGTACACCGCAGCGGACGGTTCTTCTCCGTCGAGGGACTGCACGTCACGCACCGGGACGGCCCGTTCCCCGAATGGCAGCAGCCGATCATCAACCAGCCGGAAGTCGGCATTCTCGGCATCCTGGCCAAGGAGTTCGACGGCGTACTGCACTTCCTCATGCAGGCCAAGATGGAGCCCGGGAACCCCAATCTGCTGCAGCTGTCCCCGACGGTGCAGGCCACCCGCAGCAACTACACCAAGGTCCACCGGGGCGCGGACGTGAAGTACCTCGACTACTTCCTGCCGCCCGGACAGGGCCGGCCGGCCCGGGTGCTCGCCGACGTACTCCAGTCCGAGCACGGCGCCTGGTTCCTGCAGAAGTCCAACCGCAACATGATCGTCGAGACGCGGGACGACGTGGTGCTGGAGGAGGACTTCTGCTGGCTCACCCTGGGGCAACTCGGTGAGCTGCTGCGCCGCGACAACACCGTGAACATGGACGCCCGGACCGTCCTCGCCTGCGCTCCCCTCACCCACGCCGAGGACGGCTTCGCGCTCCATTCGGACACCCAGCTGCGCTCCTGGATCACCGCGGAACGCTCCCGGCACGACGTACGGGTGCGCCGCATCCCCCTCGCCCAGGTGAAGGACTGGACCCGCGGCGAGGCCACCGTCGACCACGCGCAGGAGCGGTACTTCCGGCTGATGGCGGTGGCGGTGCAGGCGGAGAACCGGGAGGTCACGAGCTGGACGCAGCCGCTGATCGAGCCCCTCGGGCTCGGCGTCACCGCGTTCGTGACCCGCACCTTCGGCGGGGTCGCGCACGTGCTGGTCCACGCCCGGTTCGAAGGCGGGTTCCTGGACACCGTCGAGCTGGCACCGACCGTCCAGCACACGCCGGAGAACTACAGCCACCTGAGCGGTCCGGACCGCCCGCCCTTCCTCGATTTCGTACGCGGTGCCTCCCGGGACCGGGTGCGTTACGAGGCGGTGCACTCCGAGGAGGGCGGCCGTTTCCACCACGCCGAGAGCCGCTATCTGATCGTCGAGGCCGACGAGGACGAGGCTCCCACGCAGCCGCCGCCCGGATATCTCTGGGCCACCCCCGGCCAGCTCAACACCCTTGTGCAGCACGGACATTACGTCAACGTGCAGGCGCGCTCCCTGCTCGCCTGCCTCAACACCGCCGCGGCGACTCTCGACCGTAAGGAATAACCATGGCAGCGAGTACCCAGGTCCCGCCCGCGTCCGGAGTGCTCCGGCGGATCGGCGTCTTCGCCCGACTGGTCAAGTTCCAGTTCGTCATCGACTTCTTCCTTGCCCTCGTCATCGTGTGGACGGGGATGGAGCCCGAGACCCGGCTCGACGGCGACGTCCTGCTGACCGTCCTGCTCTGGGCGCTGGGCAAGGTCGGCGTGCTCTCCGCGGTCATGACGCTGGACGACGTGACCGGGATCAAGGACGGCAGTGACAGTGCGAACTACCTCGCCGACGACAACACGGAACTGCGACCGCTGAAGCGCAAGCCCCTGCTCACCGGTGACCTGACGGTTCAGCAGGCCCAGCGCTTCGGGCAGCTGAGCCTGGCCTGGGGGGCGGTGTGGTGGCTGGTGGCCGTATGGCAGGCGCCGCACACGCCCGTCTGGGCGCTCGTCGTGGCCGCCCTGCTGCTGGTCTTCAGCGTGCAGTATTCGTGGGGCCTCAAGCTCAGCTACATCGGGCTGGGGGAGCTGCTGCTGCTCTTCTCCGCCTCGGCGTTCGTGCTCGCTCCGTACGGCATCACGGTCGGCGAACTGCCGGCGCTCATCCTGGTCGAGGGACTGCTCTTCGGATTCGGCCAGCTGCTGATAGCCGGCTACTCCAACACCAAGGACATCAGCGGTGACGCGGCGGTCGGCCGCCGCACCGTCGCCGTCCTCACGTCGGAGCGCGGCAACAAGATCTTCCTGGGCACCCTGACGGCGCTGAATCTGCTGGTGATCCTCGTGCCGTCGGCGCTGGGCTGGATCCCCGGGTGGTTCGCGCTGGCGCTGCTGCCGCTCATCGCCGTACGGCTGAAGCAGTACGGGTCGTTCCTCCAGAACGGTCACGCGCTGCTGGCGCGCAGTCGCGGGGTCCTGGCCTTCCGCGTCACCGTCGTCTGCACCGTGGCCTTCAACGTGATCCACTTCGGCTTCTGACCGGCGGCTCGTCCGCTCGGTGAACACCGGGGGGGGGGGCGCCCCCCGCCGGGGGGGGGCGCCCCCCCGGGGGGAAGCCCCGGGGGGGGGGTGGGCCGCGTGGGGGGGGCCCAAGCGCCCCGAGGTACCCCCGGCCACCCCCGCGTATACGGC
>NZ_JBHWJZ010000010.1:78471-106759 GCF_042731085.1 Streptomyces sp. NPDC059875 | reverse complement strand
CACCACCACCCACCTCCACCCCGCCGCCGGCCGCCCCGCCCCGATGGCGCCCCCGGGGCCCGCCCACGCGTACCCGCGCCCCCCCCCCCGGTGTCGGTCCACCGTCGTGCGGCCTGGTCGGCCGGCCTGGTCAGCGGCCTGGTTGATGGCCTAGTTGGCGGCCGCCACGGTGTTGTCGGCCGCCCTCTTGGTCATCCAGCTGGCGACCTGGACGCGTGAGGAACAGGCCAGCTTGCGCATGATCTTGCGGAGGTGGTTCACGGCTGTCCACTCCGCGATGCCGAGCCGGCGGGCGATCTCCCGGTTGGTCAGGCCCCCGGCCACCAGCTGGGCGACCTCGAACTCCCGACGGGTCAGCGGGTGGTAGGTCCCGTCCCAGTCGGATGCGTACTTCGCGCAGTCCATCGGCGCCAGCATCGCCGTGACGGCCTCGTTCGCCGGCAGTCGCGAACCGGTGGTGGCCAGTGTCTCGGCCCCCTCGTCGCCGAGTCGCACGCGCGTCTCGGCCAAGACGCTGTCGACCTCCATCTTCGTGGCGGCCGGCGCGACGCACCGGGTGGCCGCCCGGAGCGCGGCCGCGGCGCCCAGGGCGTGCGCGGCCCGTCGCCATGCTTCGGTCGACCGGCCGCAGCAGCGGGTCAGCAGGATCGCGAACCTCTCCAGACCGATGATGCCCGCCAACACGTGGTCGAGCTCGTTCACCTTCAGCAGGGCGGACCGGTAGAGCTCGATGGCGCCCGTCTGGTCTCCCAGGTCGAAGGTGGCGTCGGCCCACACGTACGTGCTCAGCGCGATGTTGCGGGCGTCCCCGGAGCGCCGGAATATCTCCAGCGCCTCCTCGGCAGCCCGTGCGGCACCGTGCGCGTCCCCGGAGACCCGGCGGCACTCGGCGAGGTTGCGCAGCGCCTCCGCGTGTTCGCCGGCGCCGTCGATCCAGGAGAGGGCGACGCATTCCTCCAGCTGACGCTCGGCCTCCACCAGGTCACCGCGGTGGAAGGCCACCAGCCCGGCGCGCCGCATGCAGCCTGCGATGCCCGCGGAATCGCCCAGTTCCTGGTACTTGCTCCGGGCCCGCGCCAGCATGCTGTCGGCCGACGACCATTCGCCTGTGCACAGCAGGAGTTCGCCCAGTGCCCGCTCCCCCTTGGCGGCGGCTTCGAGAGTCAGCCCCTCGCTTTCGACGCTCTCGCTCAGCCAGTGGATCCCGTCGCGGACCATGCCGCGCGCCTGCCAGTACAGACGCAGCGCGGAGGCGATACGGACGACACCTGCCCCGTCCCCCGCTTCCCTCAGGAATCGAAGGATGCCGGTTATGCCGGGCAGCCAGTGGTCGACCTTCTGCAGCCACCAGCTCTGGTCCGCCCCGAGCAGCTCGAGCTCGGCCCGCTCCACCACCGTGAGATAAAAGGCGGCATGGGCGGAGTGGACATTCGCGAATTCTCTGTCTTCGCGCAGCTCTTCCAGCAGGTGCTGCCGGGTCAGGCCGAGCATCGCGATGAGCATGTCGCCGTCCGGGCATTCGCTGGTGCTCAGCAGACTTTTATCCAGCAGGATTTCGAGCAATCGCTGCGTTTCGGCCGAGCCGGTGGTCGATACACCGTCGGCCGCCGCGAAGTCGAATTCCCCATGGAACAGCGCGAGCCGCGCAAGGAAGGCGCGTTCGTCCTCTCCGAGACCGCTCAGGCTCCGCTCGATCGCGTCACGCATTCCGCGATTCTGGGAGAGGGTGTCGAAATCGGCCCCGGACAGGCTGTCCAGACCCTCTTCCAGCTCGGCAAGCAACTTGTGCGGCGACAGAAGCTTCATGCGCGCCGCGGCGAATTCGATGGCCATGGGCAGTCCGTCCGTGCGGACGCACAGTCTGGAGACCGCTTCGTGGTTCTCCTCGGTCAGCACGAAGTTCGGCCGGACCATGCGTGTGCGCTGAACGAACAGCCGGACCGACGGGACCTCCTCCAGCGCCGCCAGGTCCGTGTGGCCCCCCGGCAGCGGGACGGCCAGCGGATCGAGGCGGAGCAGGTCCTCGCCGTACACACCGAGCCGCTCCTGACCGGTGACCAGCGCGGAGAGGCCGGCGCATTCCTTCACGAGGAAGCCGATGAAAGGGCCCAGTACGCTGCGCAGCTGGTCACAGCCGTCCAGCACCAGGAGGAATTGTCGATCACGCAGATGTTCGGCCAGGCGTTCGATCACCGGCTCGGCGTCGCCGGCGACATCGAGATCGAACAGGTCTGCGAGTGTTTCCCCCAGCGCCTGCTCGGAGTGGACGGCGCTCAGGTCGACAAGGAACCCGCCGTGCGTGAACTCGCCGGAAAGGTCTTCGAATACGGCCGCGGCCAGCCGGCTCTTCCCGACGCCGACAGGGCCGGTGACCGTGACGAATCTCGTTTCCGGGTTGATGAGTCGATTGCGGAGTTCGATGAATTCGGATCTGCGGCCGACAAGTCCAGGGCTGTCCTGTCGTATTGATTGCATGAACGATCCCTCCCGATGGCTGTTGAGCTGGATATGCCCCACCGCACATGTGTCGAAAGCGATATCTGGATCATTCGGACAACACGACTACAACTCGCCCAGACATGGCCCCCGTTCGTGTTGATCTTGTACTCCCCCTCTCGGTACCAGCCACACGGTACCTCGACTGCCGAGAGGGACGCATCCGCCATTTTCGCGATGCCGCCGTTAGTCCGCTCCCACGCAAATGAGCCTCTCAGGGGACCCTCTGATAAAACAGAATCTGGCTGAAAATAGCCCCGCACAATGTCACTTGGACGCAGCGATGGCCCGCCGGATGAACGGACGGGCCATCGCACAACACACTCCCCGCAATGCGGGCGTCTCAGCCGGCGGAGTCCGGGGTCAGCACCACGGCACCCGGAGCACCGTCGACGGGGATCTCCCGCTCCTCGGCGATGCGCATCGCCTCCTCCACGAGGGTCTCCACGATCTTCGACTCGGGAACGGTCTTGATGACCTCACCCTTCACGAAGATCTGGCCCTTCCCGTTTCCGGAAGCAACGCCGAGATCGGCCTCCCGGGCCTCGCCGGGACCGTTGACGACACAACCCATCACGGCCACCCGCAGCGGCACGGGGAAGCCCTCCAGCGCCGCCGCCACCTTCTCCGCCAAGGTGTGCACATCCACCTGGGCCCGCCCGCAGGACGGGCAGGAGACGATGTCCAGGCCGCGCTCCCGCAGGTTCAGGGATTCCAGGATCTGGTTGCCGACCTTGATCTCCTCGACCGGCGGAGCGGACAGCGACACCCGGATGGTGTCGCCGATGCCCTCCGCGAGCAGCGCGCCGAAGGCCACCGCCGACTTGATCGTGCCCTGGAACTGCGGCCCGGCCTCGGTCACACCGAGATGCAGCGGGTAGTCGCACTGGGCCGCCAGCTGCCGGTACGCCGCGATCATCACCACGGGGTCGTTGTGCTTGACCGAGATCTTGATGTCCCGGAAGCCGTGCTCCTCGAACAGCGAGCACTCCCACAGCGCCGACTCGACCAGCGCCTCCGGGGTGACCTTTCCGTACTTCACCAGCAGACGACGGTCCAGCGAACCGGCGTTGACACCGATACGGATCGGAATCCCCGCGTTCGACGCCTCCTTCGCGATCGCGCCGACCTGGTCGTCGAACTTCTTGATGTTGCCCGGGTTCACCCGGACCGCCGCACAGCCGGCCTCGATCGCCGCGAACACGTACTTGGGCTGGAAGTGGATGTCCGCGATCACCGGGATCTGCGACTTCTTCGCGATGACCGCCAGGGCCGCCGCGTCGTCGGCGGACGGCACGGCCACCCGCACGATCTGGCAGCCCGACGCGGTCAACTCGGCGATCTGCTGCAAGGTGGCGTTGACGTCCGACGTCAGCGTCGTCGTCATCGACTGCACCGACACCGGGGCGCCGCCGCCCACCGGCACCGAACCCACCATGATCCGCCGCGACTTCCGCCGCTCGGCGACCGGCGGCGGCCCCTCGTCGTTCCTGATCTTCGGTATGCCAAGTCCTACGGACGTCACCGTGTCTCCCCTCGACTCGCCTGCTCCAGCAACCGGGCCACCTCGTCGTCCAGACCGTCCGTCGGCTCGTCCCGCTTCGGGTGCGCCTCCGGACCGCTGATCTCCTCCACCACCGTGCGCGCGATGTTCTGCGCGGTCAGCCCGCACCCGGACAGCACATCGGCACGGCTGCCGTGGTCCAGGAACCGCCGCGGGATGCCGAACTCGCGCAGTGGTGTCCGCACCCCGGAGTCCCGGAGGAACTGCGCGATGGTCGAACCCACCCCGCAGGTGCGGCTGTTGTCCTCGATCGTGATCACCAGACGGTGCCTGCGGGCCATGTCGGCCAGCGTCGGATTGACCGGCGTCACCCAGCGCGGATCCACCACCGTCGCCCCCAGGCCCTGCGCCCAGACCACCTCGGCCACCCGCAGGGCCATCCCCGCCAGCGCTCCGACCGAGACGATGAGGACGTCCAGCGGCCCGGCCCTGTGCAGGACGTCGATGCCCGCGAAGGTCGCCTTGGTCGGCAGGTCCTCGCCCGTCGGCCCCTTGGGGAACCGGATGAGCGTCGGGCCCTCCTCCCAGCCGACGGCCTCCTCCAGCAGTTCGGCCAGCCGGGTGCCGTCCCGGGGCGCGGCGATCCGCAGTCCCGGCACCACCTGCAGCACCGACATGTCCCACATGCCGTTGTGGCTGGGCCCGTCGTCGCCGGTGACCCCGGAGCGGTCCAGTACGAACGTGACGGCGCGGCGGTGCAGGGCCACGTCCATCAGCAGCTGGTCGAAGGCCCGGTTGACGAACGTCGCGTAGATCGCCACGACGGGGTGCACCCCGCCGAGGGAGAGCCCGGCGGCCATCGTGACGGCGTGCTGCTCCGCGATCCCCACATCGATGACCCGGTCGGGAAAGCGCTCCTGCATCGGCAGGAGCCCGGTCGGTTCCAGCATCGCCGCGGTGACGGCGACGACATCGGGCCGCTCCTCGGCGATCCTGACGATCTCCCGCCCGAACACCGAGGTGAACGAAGGCCCGGACGACCGGCCGAGCGGAAGGCCGGTGACCGGGTCCATGGGCTTGATCGCATGCCCCAGGTCCAGCGCGTTGTTCTCGGTGTGGGCGAAGCCGCGGCCCTTTTCGGTGACCACGTGGACGACCACCGGACCGCTCAGGTCGCGGGCCCTGCGCAGGACGTCCTGCAGGGCGGCCACGTCGTGCCCGTCGACCGGGCCGAGGTAGGCAAGCCCGAGCTGCTCGAACAGGCCGGGTCCCGGCTTGCCCTTCCGCAGGTCCCCGAGGTGATCGGCGAAGCCGCCCACGGTGGGCGCGTACGAACGCCCGTTGTCGTTGAGCACGATGACCAGCGGCCGGTCCGGGCCGCCGGCGATGTTGTTCAGCGCCTCCCAGGCCATGCCGCCGGTCATGGCGCCGTCACCGATGACCGCGACCACCGCCCGGTCCGCGGTGCCCAGGTGGGCGTCGGCGCGGGCGAGCCCGTCGGCGTACGACAGCGCGGTGGACGCGTGGGAGTTCTCCACCAGGTCGTGCTCGGACTCCGCGGGGTTCGGGTAGCCGGACAGCCCGTCGCCCTTGCGCAGCCGGTCGAAGCCGCCGGCGCGGCCGGTCAGGATCTTGTGTACGTACGACTGGTGCCCGGTGTCCCACAGCAGCCGGTCCTCGGGCGAGTGGAACACGCTGTGCAGCGCGATCGTCAGCTCCACCACGCCCAGATTGGGGCCGAGGTGGCCGCCGCTGACGGACACCTTGTCGATCAGGAACGCACGGATCTCGCCGGCGAGTACCTCCAGTTCCGCGGTGGTCAGTTCGCGCAGCCGGTCGGGTCCTTGGACAGTCTCCAACAGTGACATTCGCTCGGTCTCCCTCACCGGTTCCGGTAAGCGACTTCGACAGCCATGTCGGCCAGCTCCCGGCGCCAGTCCTCATCGAGTCCCGCCCGGTCGATCGCACCGCAGGCGCGCTCGACGAGAAGGGTGATGTGCTGCTCGATCCGCTCCTTGCCCTCGCCCAGCCGGTCGAGGATCTCGGCGGTGTCCCACTCCCGTTCGGAGATCAGCTTGCGTACGCTCTCGTCGCGCTCCGCCGCATCGGCGAGCAGCAGCGTCATCTTGTGCTGCTCCAGGTCCAGTCCGACCGGCTTGCCGGCGGCCGTACTGTCGCCGAACGTCCCGATGAGGTCGTCGCGCAGCTGGAACGCCTCGCCCAGCGCCTCGCCGTATTCCTCGAAGACCGGCGCGAGGTCCTGCCGGCCGGCGATCGCAGCTCCGAGCTGAAGCGGGCGGTGGATGCTGTAGCGGCCCGACTTGCAGATGGCGATCCAGCGGGACAGATCGGGATCGACCACCCCCTCGGCGGCCACGGCGACATCCAGGTACTGGCCGATCTGGATCTCCGTGAGCATTTCGCTCCAGATGTCCCGCGCCGCCGGCGGCAGGTCGCGGGTGAGCCGGTCGGCGTACACATTGGCCAGTACGCCGGAGATGATCGCCACCCCCTCGCCGTACCGGCGGGGCTCGCCGAGCCAGTCCTGCTCGACGTGGCCCGCCGCGTGCAGGGTGTGCACCGCCGGTGTGCCGCGCCGCAGTTCGGACGCGTCCAGCACGTCGTCGTGGATGAGCGCGCCGGTGTGGATCAGCTCGACCCCGGCCGCGGCATCCACGAGCAGCGGTTCGGCCGGATCGCCGCCGGCGGCCAGGAAGCCGGCCGCGCAGAAGGCGGGCCGCAGCCGTTTGCCGCCGGCGGCGACCAGGCTGGTCACCGCTTCGACCGGGACGGCGCCCCGGCTGTTCACGCCGAGCCAGCGCTCCTGTTCCGCGGCCAGGAACTCGCTGAGCCGCCGCTCGACACGCTCGATCACTTCGGAACGGGTCTGCCGTGCAGTGGAGACCGTGGAACTCACCATCTCGACCTTCCCTCGCTTCTCGTGGTCCGTGGTCCTTGCTACGTGCCTCTTGTCAGCCCGCCGGCGCCGAATCGGTGAGCCGAGCCGGGGGATGGAAAACGATGCTTTCCTGTGCCACCTGTTCAAGTTCGATGTCGTCGTAACCGAATTCGGCCAGCTTTTCCAGGAGTTGTTCGACGAGGATCTCGGGTGCGCTTGCCCCCGCGCTCACCCCGATCGTCTCCACGCCTTCGAGCCACTTCTCGTCGAATTCGCCGACATCGGGCACGAGGTAGGACGGCGTACCGAGACGCTCCGCGACCTCGACCATCCGAATCGAGTTGCTCGAATTGCGCGAGCCGACCACCAGCACCAGATCGCTGCGCGGGACGACCGCCTTGACGGCGTCCTGCCGGTTCTGGCTCGCGTAGCAGATGTCGTCCGTGCCGGGGCCGCGCAAGTCGGTGAACCGCCGCTCGAGGACCGCGAGGATGTCCTTGGTCTCGTCCACCGAGAGCGTCGTCTGGGTCAGGTACGCCACCGGCGCGTCGGACGGCAGATCGAGCCGCTCGGCGTCCTCGACCGTCTCGACGATCACGGTCTGGTCCGGCGCGTGCCCGTAGGTGCCCTCGACCTCCTCGTGACCCTCGTGGCCGACCAGGATCAGCGTCCGGTCCTCCCGCGCGAAGCGCTTGGCCGCCTGGTGCACCTTGGACACCAGCGGGCAGGTCGCGTCGATCACGTCGAGGCTGCGCGCTGCCGCGTTGAGCCGGACCTGCGGGGAGACACCGTGGGCGGAGAACACACAGATCGCGGACTCGGGTACCTCGTCCTCCGAGTCCACGAAGATCGCGCCGCGCTGCTCCAGAAGCCTCACCACATAGTGGTTGTGCACGATTTCCTTGCGCACATATATGGGGGCACCGTATTTCTCGAGCGCCAACTCGATGATTGATATGGCCCGACGGACTCCTGCGCAAAAACTGCGAGGCTCCGCAAGGAGCACCTTCTTATTGAGCCCCATTTCGCTCCGCTTCCCAAGCATTGGATTCGACGCCACCCGGGGGCGCTGCCGCGGGCCGGCTTCGCCTTGATCACCGACCTCTCGACTGTCGTCTTCGAGTCACCTCCCGGTCAACGCGAAAAGGCCCTTGGGCACGAAGTAGTCATGTGCACCCACATGCCCAACCGCTGAACCTTGCCATCGCATTGTTATTCAGCTGGGCAAGGCGAAATTCCTAATGTGGAACGGCAGTACAAGATCGCTGGGCACTTGACCGGAGGAGTCACATGAGCACTGTCAGCCAGCAGTTGACAGCTGACTTGCCGACACTGACGACGGCGCGTCCGCCCGCGGCCCGGGTCAGGACCCCTGCACGCCGGCCCGAGTGGAATCTGCCGACGGCCGCCAGTGACCCCGAAGCGGTGCTGAACGACCTCTGCGACCCGCTGTTCCGGTCGCTGCGCCGCAGCGACCAGCGCCGCAGGGGCATGGAGTACATCCAGGGGCTGCTGTCGACCAGGGGCCGCAAGTCGATACGGAACATGGCGGCGCTGATCGGCGGCAGCGGCACCGGCCAGAGCCTGCACCACTTCATCTGCAGCTCCACCTGGGACTGGATGCCGGTGCGTCAGGCGATGTCGCAGTACGTGATCCGTAACGCTCCGCCGCAGGCGTGGGTGGCCCGCCCGATGACCATCCCCAAGGTCGGGCAGCACTCGGTGGGCGTCAGCCGGTACTTCTCCCCCGACGAGGGCCAGGCCCTCAACGCCCAGCGCGCGATCGGGGTGTGGGCGGTGTCCGACCAGGTGAGCGCGCCGCTCAACTGGCAGCTGCACCTTCCGCAGACCTGGATCAAGGACGGGCTCCGCCGTAACCAGGCATCGATTCCCTGTGAGATCGAACCCGAGACGCTCAGCGACTGTGTGCTCAACGCCTGCCGGGAGATGCTGACCGGCTGGGGGCTGCCGTCCCGACCGGTGGTCGTCGACATCGGCGAGGCCGATCCGCTCGACACCATCAACGGCCTGCGCGCCGAGGGGATCCCCTCGCTGGTCAAGGTCACCGGAGAGCTGCCGCTCACCGTCACGGACCCCGGGCTGACCGGCCACGGCGCGCACCTGCTGCCCGCGGCCGACATCATGCGCGCGGCGCGCAACATGCGGCGCCCCGTCCAATGGCGGGAGTACGACCCGCAGCCGATGCGCCGTACCAGCCTGGTCACCGCGGTACAGGTGGGCGTCGCGGGGTCGCGTACCGACGGCCGGCTGCTCCTGGTCGGCGTAGGAGACACGGACCGGCGCCGGCCGCCCGAGCTGTGGCTGACCGACATGCCCAGGGACCGGGCCGCCTCCGTACCGCAGTTGAGCAGCTTCTCGCGCCGGGTCGAGCGGTCCTTCGACGACGTCAGCTCCCAGGTCGGCATCCGGGACTACGTCGGCCGCTCGTACAGCGGGTGGCACCGCCACGTCACTCTCGCCTCGGCCGCGCACACGGTCGCCGTCCTGTCGGCCGCCGCCTGCGCGCGGCCGGACCGGGCGAACCAGGCTTCCTGAGAAAGGTAGTGGACAAGGCAGTGGACAACGCAGTGGACAACGATCTGCTGGACATCCGATCCCGTACGGCGCTTCAGCAGCCCGACTGGGCCCACGATCCGCGGCTGGCCGAGGTCCGCGCGGAACTCGCGGGTGCGACGCCGCTCGTCCGAGCCGACGACGTGCACCGGCTCAGGGCGGCGCTGGCCGGGGTGGCCGAGGGAGCCGCGCACCTGGTGCTGGCCGGCGACTGCGCCGAGGACCCGGCCGAGTGCACGCCCGGCTATGTCGCCAGGAAGGCGGGGCTGCTCGACGTACTGGCCGGCACCTTGAAGATGGTCACGCACCAGCCGGTCGTACGGGTCGGGCGCATCGCCGGCCAGTACGCCAAGCCACGGTCGCGCCCCACCGAGTCGCTGAGGGACGTCGAACTTCCGGTCTTCCGGGGGCACATGGTCAACGGCCCCGAGCCCGACGCGGCGGTCCGAAGACCAGATCCCACGCGGATCCTGGACGGCTACCAGGCCGCCGCGGCGACGATGGAGTACCTCGGCTGGCCGGGCGCCGGAGGCCCGCGGGACATCGACCCCGATGTCTGGACCAGCCACGAGGCGCTGCTGCTCGACTACGAGCTCCCCATGCTCCGCCGCGACGCGACGGGCCGGGTGCTGCTCGGTTCCACCCACTGGCCGTGGATCGGCGAACGGACCCGACAGGTCGACGGCGCCCATGTCGCGCTGCTCGCCGGCATCGTCAATCCGGTGGCCTGCAAGGTCGGCCCCGGCATGACGCCCGGTGAACTGGTCGCGCTGTGCGAACGGCTCGACCCCGACCGGGAGCCGGGCCGGCTCACCCTCATCGCCCGGATGGGCGCCGGTGTGGTGGCCGAGGTGCTCCCCGCCCTGGTGGCGGCCGTACGCGACGCGGGGCATCCCGTCATCTGGCTGACCGACCCCCTGCACGGCAATACGGTCACCACCCCGGCCGGCCTCAAGACCCGGTTCGTGGAGACGATCGTGCAGGAGGTCCAAGAGTTCCAGTCGGCCGTACGCACGTCGGGGGGTGTCGCGGGCGGGCTGCACCTGGAGACCACCCCCGACCACGTCACCGAATGCGTGGCGAACGCGTCCTTCGTCGACGACGTCGCCGAGAAGTACACCAGCTTCTGCGACCCGCGGCTCAACCCGGAGCAGGCGATGGCGGTGGTGGCGTCCTGGCTCGGCTGACACCGGCCCGCGGCCGCAGGAAGGTCCAGTCGTTGACGACGGTAAGGAAACCCCCATGGAAGGCAAGACAGCGCTGGTGACCGGCGCGGCCGGCGGGATCGGCGCCTCGGTGGCCGCCCAACTCGCCGGGCAGGGCGTGACGGTCGCGGCGGTGGACCGGGACCCCGAGCGGCTGCGCGAGACGACGGAGAAGCTGGCCGCGGACGGCCTCCGGGTCGTCCCCTTCGCGGCCGATGTCAGCTCGGGCGCCGAGGTCGAGTCCGTCGTGGACGCGGTGGAGAAGCAGTTGGGCCCGCTGGACTTCCTGGTCAACGCGGCGGGCGTACTGCGCCTGGGCGCCGTGGGCGAGCTGACCGAAGAGGACTGGAGCACCACGTTCGGCGTCAACACGACGGGCGTCTTCCTCGTGTCCCAGGCGGTGGTCCGCAGGATGACCGGCCGCTCGCGCGGCGCCGTCGTCACCGTGGCCTCCAACGCCGCCGGCACGCCCCGCATGGAAATGGCCGCCTACGCGGCGTCCAAGGCAGCGGCGACGATGTTCACCAAGTGCCTGGGTGTGGAGGTGGCCAGGTACGGAATCCGCTGCAACGTCGTGGCGCCCGGCTCGACCGACACCCCCATGCTCAGGTCGATGTGGCACGACGAGACCGGCCCACGCAAAACCATCGAAGGCTCGCTCGCCGCCCACCGACTGGGCATCCCACTGGAGAAGGTGGCGACGCCGTCGGACGTCGCCGACGCGGTCGTCTTCCTGCTCTCCGACCGGGCCTCACACATCACGATGCACACCCTCACCGTGGACGGCGGCGCCACCCTGGGCGCCTAGGGGTACCGCCCTGCGCCGTCGCCTCTACGATCCGGCCAGACCCTGGAAAGATGGCTCTCATGGAGCCCAACAACTCATGGGAGTCTGTGCCCACCGTAAATGTGCGCCTGTGGCACGCAGATGCAGTGGTGCTCTACGACTGGCTGATGAACACCGATCTGGACACGGTGCCCGTGACGCATCCCGCGCAGAAGCAGGCGCTGACCGACCTGTTGAGCCGGTTTGAGTGGGCGGCTGATGTCGACGTCACGGAGTCCACTCAGGAAGAGATCGCCACTGCGCAAGCGGAGGTGGCCAAGGACATGGGCTGGTAGGGGCCTCCGCCGTCCCCAGAGTACCGAGGGGCCGCCTCTACTGAGGGGCCGTTCCCGGAGGCCCGACCCCATGGCGGTCAGGGAGCGAACGGCTCCGCCAACAGACGAACCCGATCGCTGTCGACCTCGAATCCGAGTACGGGATGGCTGCCGTCGCCTCCCTCGGCGTCCATCAGCACCGGCTTGCCCAACCGCCGTCCGATGGCGGTGAGGAACCCGCAGAACAAGTCGAGTCGCTCCTGCCCCTGGAGTTGCCGCAGGTCGACATCAAAGTCGATCTCGTCCGCCGAATGGAAGCGGAAGATCACCAGCACATCGGCAGCGAGCCACACCCTCAACTGCGGACATTCGACGTCCGCCGGGCGGGACAGCACTGCCTCCGCCCGGGGTACCCGAAGCACCGACGCTCCTTCGGAATACTGGTGCTTCCATCCGCGCGCATCAACAAGGTCCAGAACGGCCTGCCAGTCCTCCACCGAGGTCCCGGGAACAAGCACGTCCGGTAGCGCCCCCATCAGGTCGGGGTCGAAGAAGCCTCTGACGTCATCCCACAGCAGGTCAGCCACTCCCCTATCCTGCCCGGCGGACCTTCCCCGTTGGTGTGTGTTGGTCCCGACGGTCGCTTACGGGTGTCCTGCGGACTCTTTGCGGCCCGCTCCCAGCCGCGCCTGCTCCTCCTCGACGATCTGGCGGGCCATCACCGTGTCCGAAACGTCGACCGCGTCCGGCGTCGACTCGGCGACCGCGCTGCGACGTGCATACGCGTCGAACAGGCGGGTCTTGATCTTCAGCGACCCCTACGGGTGGGCGACTACCGCGTCGTCTACAGGTTCTGCGGAACACTACGGACAGCAAGACGGCCTGACCTGCTTTCTCGCAGGTCAGGCCGTTTGTCCACGTCCAATCAGACGTTGAAGCGGAACTCCACCACGTCGCCGTCCTGCATCACGTACTCCTTGCCCTCCATGCGGGCCTTGCCCGCCGCGCGGGCGTCGGCTACCGAGCCCGTTTCGACGAGGTCGGCGAAGGAGATGACCTCGGCCTTGATGAAGCCCTTCTGGAAGTCGGTGTGGATCACACCGGCCGCCTCGGGGGCCGTCGCGCCCTTCTTGATCGTCCAGGCGCGGGATTCCTTCGGGCCGGCCGTCAGGTACGTCTGGAGGCCCAGGGTGTCGAAGCCGACGCGGGCCAGGATCGCGAGGCCCGGCTCCTCCGCGCCGACGGACTGGAGGAGCTCCATGGCGTCCTCCTCGTCGAGCTCGGCGAGGTCCTGCTCCAGCTTGGCGTTCAGGAAGATCGCCTCCGCCGGGGCGACCAGCGCGCGCTGCTCGTCCTTGAAGGAGTCGTCCGTCAGCTCGTCCTCGTCCACGTTGAAGACGTAGAGGAAGGGCTTCGTCGTGAGGAGGTGCAGATCGTGGAGGAGCTCGGCCTTGTCCGAGCCCTGGAGGATGCCCTGCGAGAAGAGCGTGTCGCCCCGCTCCAGGATCTCCTTCGCCGCCTCGACCGCCGCGACCTTGGGGGCCACGTCCTTCTTGATGCGGGCTTCCTTCGCCAGCCGCGGCAGGACCTTCTCGATCGTCTGCAGGTCGGCGAGGATCAGCTCGGTGTTGATCGTCTCGATGTCGTCCTTCGGCGAGACCTTGCCGTCGACGTGCACGACGTTCTCGTCCTTGAAGGCGCGGATGACCTGGCAGATCGCGTCCGACTCACGGATGTTCGCCAGGAACTTGTTGCCCAGGCCCTCACCCTCGCTCGCGCCGCGGACGATGCCCGCGATGTCCACGAAGTCGACCGTCGCCGGCAGGATCCGCTGCGAGCCGAAGATCTCCGCCAGCTTCGTCAGGCGGGCGTCGGGGACACCGACGACGCCGACGTTCGGCTCGATCGTGGCGAACGGGTAGTTGGCCGCCAGGACGTCGTTCTTGGTCAGGGCGTTGAACAGGGTCGACTTGCCGACATTCGGCAGACCGACGATTCCGATCGTGAGCGACACGGTGGCGACTTCCTGGAGTACGGATGGGGGTGCGGTGGGTGGGCCGATCCCCCAGTTTACGGGGGGCCCGAACCGGCCTGCGACGCCGACCTTCGGCCGTTCTCGACGGCAACGTCACCCAAAGGGCGTGTCCTGTGCCGGTCTCCCGCCCCTTCCCGACCTACGTTGGTGTAGTGGAGCAGCACAGGACAAGTCAGCCGCAAGGCCGCCGACGGCCGCAAACGCCCCTCACGCCGCCCGGCGCGCTCGTGGAGGGCGCCGCCGTCTACCGCGTCGCCGCACATCCCGGGCGGCCCGGCAGCGGCCGGGTCGAGCGGGCCGTGCCCGTACGACGGCCCGCGCCCCCCGTCGTCCTCGCGCTGCGGCGGCTGCCCAACCCGAGGCTGACCGGCCTCGGCGCCGGGCTCTTCGCCTCCGCCACCATGCTCGTGCTCGGCTTCCTCGACCAGCTGCTCCTCGACGGCTCGCCGATCGCCTTCGGCCTGCTGTTCCTGCCGGTCAGCGCGCTGACCGCGCTCTGGGTGCGCACCGCCGACCTCGTCACCGCCCCGATCAGCGTGCCCATCGCCTTCGCGGTCGGTGTCGTGCCGATCTCGGGCGGCACCGGCGGCTTCGGTGGGCAGGCGATGGCCGTCGTCACGGCCCTCGCCGTGCACGCCGGGTGGCTGTACGGCGGCACCCTGGTCGCCGGTCTGATCACCTGCGTCCGGAAGGTACGGGACATGGGGCGCCGCCAGCGCGTCACCGCCCGCGCCCCCCGAAGCCTCCAGAACCTCCAGAACCCCCAGAACCCCCAGAGCCCTCAGAGCCCTCAGAAGGTCCGCCGTCCGTGACTCCTGGGACGGGCTAGGACAGGCCCTGGCGCGCCCGCGCCGCCATCGCCGCGCCCACGATCCCCGCGTTGTTCTCCAGCTCCGCCGGGACGATCTCCGCCCTGATGCCCTCGATCAGCGGCAGAAACTTGTCCGCCTTCCGGCTCACTCCCCCGCCGATGATGAACAGCTCCGGCGAGAACAGCATCTCCACATGGGCCAGGTACTTCTGCACGCGCCGCGTCGCCCAGTGCTCCCAGCTGAGGTCCTCGTCCTCCTTGGCCTTCGTCGAGGCCCGCTTCTCCGCGTCGTGGCCCTTCAGCTCCAGGTGGCCCAGCTCCGTGTTCGGCACGAGTCGGCCGTCCACGAAGAGCGCCGAGCCGATGCCCGTACCGAGCGTCAGCAGGATCACCGTGCCCTTGCGGTCCCGGCCCGCGCCGAAGGTCATCTCGGCGATGCCCGCCGCGTCCGCGTCGTTCAGGATCGTGACCGGGAGGCCGCCCAGCCGGTCGCCGAGCAGGGTGCCCGCGTCGACGTCGATCCAGGCCTTGTCGACGTTCGCGGCCGTACGGATCGTGGACCCGGTGACCACGCCCGGGAAGGTGACACCGATCGGGCCCGACCAGCCGAAGTTCTCCACGACCTCGACGACGCAGCCCGCCACGTCGTCGGGCGTGGCGGGCTGCGGGGTCAGTACCTTGTGGCGGGGCTCGGCGAGGTCTCCGCGCTCCAGGTCCACGGGAGCGCCCTTGATGCCCGAGCCGCCGATGTCCACTCCGAAGACGTTCATGGACCCCACGGTAAGGGCTCAGGCGCGGAGTTACTCCTTGACGAGTCCGGCGGCCTCGGCGCGCAGGTCCTTGTTCCTGAGCTCCTTGGGGAGCGAGAAGGTGAGCGACTCGTCGGCCGTCTTGACGATCTCCACGTCCGCGTAGCCGCGCTCGGAGAGCCACTCCAGGACCTCCTGGACCAGGACGTCCGGGACCGAGGCGCCCGACGACAGACCGACCGAGGTGACGCCCTCCAGCCACGCCTCGTCGATCTCGCTCGCGAAGTCGACCAGGTGCGCGGCCGGCACGCCGGCCTGCTTGGCGACCTCGACCATGCGGATCGAGTTCGAGGAGTTCTTCGAGCCGACGACGATCACCAGCTCGGCCTGGCCGGCGAGCTCCTTGATGGCCAGCTGCCGGTTCTGCGTGGCGTAGCAGATGTCGTCGGACGGCGGGGAGATCAGCTGCGGGAACTTCTCCTTCAGCGCGTCCACCGTCTCCATCGTCTCGTCGACCGAGAGCGTGGTCTGGGAGAGCCAGACGACCCGGGACGGGTCGCGGACCTCGACCTTGGCCACATCCTCGGGGCCGTCGACGAGCTGGATGTGGTCGGGGGCCTCGCCGGAGGTGCCGATGACCTCCTCGTGGCCCTCGTGGCCGATCAGGAGGATGTCGAAGTCCTCCTTGGCGAACCGCACGGCCTCCTTGTGCACCTTCGTGACCAGGGGGCAGGTCGCGTCGATGGTCTTGAGGCGGCCCTCGCGGGCCTCCTCGTGCACGGTCGGGGCGACGCCGTGCGCGGAGAACATCACGATGTTGCCCGGCGGGACCTCGGTCGCCTGGTCGACGAAGATGGCGCCCTTCCGCTCCAGGGTCTGGACGACGTACTTGTTGTGCACGATCTCGTGGCGTACGTAGATCGGCGCCCCGTACTGCTCCAGGGCTTTCTCCACAGCGATCACGGCACGGTCCACGCCCGCGCAGTAGCCGCGGGGCGCGGCGAGCAGGACACGCTTCGGGCGGTTGGTCGCGGGCGTTGCAGTCATGCGTCCCATCGTAAGGCCGCGTGATGGGACGCCCCGCTCCGGCCGCGTCGGTCCGGCGGGTGATCGAGACCGTGGTCGAGACTGGGGCGCATGGCCGAGGAAGCACAGGTGGCAGCGCACACCGGACTGCGGCGGACCCTCGGGTTCCGCGACCTTGTCGTCTATGGGCTGCTCTTCATCGCGCCCATGGCCCCCGTCGGGGTCTTCGGCACCCTGGACGCGAAGTCGCACGGCGCGGTCGCCCTGGTGTACGTCGTGGCCACGGTCGCGATGGCGTTCACCGCTTTCAGCTACGCCCAGATGGTGCGGGTCGCGCCGCTGGCCGGCTCCGTCTTCGCGTACGCCCGCAAGGCCCTGGGCGAGGGGCCGGGGTTCGTCGCCGGGTGGATGGCGATGCTCGACTACCTGCTGATCCCGGCCGTGGCCTATCTCTTCGCGGGCATCGCGATGGAGGCGCTGGTCCCGGAGGTCGACCGGTGGGTGTGGACGGCGATCGCGGTGGTCGTCACGACGCTGCTCAATCTGTGGGGCGTCCGGGCGGCGGCCCGGGTCGGCTTCGCGGTGCTCGCCATGGAGATCGTGGTGCTGCTGATCTTCGTGGTGTCGGCGGTGGTCGTGCTCGTACGGGACGGGGCGCGGCGCGACTGGTGGTCGCCGCTGGCCGGCGACGGGACGTACTCGACGGCGGCCGTGCTGGGCGCGGTGTCGGTGGCCGTGCTCTCGTACCTCGGTTTCGACGCGATCGCCTCGTTCGCGGAGGAGGTCACCGGAGGGTCGGAGAAGGTGGCGCGCGCGGTGCTGTTCTGTCTGGCGCTCGCGGGCGTGCTGTTCGTGGCCCAGACGTATCTGGTGGCGCTCCTCGAACCGCTGTCCTCGGCGGAGCTGGCGGCGGACCCGGCGAAGCAGGGCTCGGCCTTCTACGACGCGGTGGACGCGTCCGTGGGGACGTGGCTGCACGACCTGGTGGCGGTGTCCAAGGCGATCGGCGCGGCGTTCGCGGCGCTCGCGGGGCAGGCCGCGGCGGGCCGGCTGCTCTTCGCCATGGGCCGGGAGCGGCGGCTGCCGGGGCTGCTCGCCCGTACGGACTCGGGGGTGCCGCGGGTGGCGCTGCTGCTTGCGGCGGCGGTGACGATGGTGGCGGCGGTGTGGGCGGCCCAGCGGGACGACGGCCTGGACCACCTGGTGTCGGTGGTCGACATCGGGGCGCTGACGGCCTTCGTGCTGCTGCACGCGAGCGTGGTGGGGTGGTTCGCGGTACGGCGGATGGAGGGGCCGCCGCACTGGCTGCGGCATGTGGTGATGCCGGTGGTGGGGGCGGCGATCCTGATCGCGGTGATCGTGGAGGCGTCGGTGTCGGCGCAGCTGGTGGGCGTGATCTGGCTGGGCGTGGGTTTCGTGGTCCTCGCGGTGCAGGGCGCGACCCGCTCGGCATGAGCTCGGTGTCCGTGCGCGCCGCTGGGGCCTGTCTTTCGGATCAGGCCGGATCAGGGAGCGGCGTCTGGTGCGTGCAGCTGCAAGGCGGAGGAAGGAGCCATGGCGGAGCCCTGGCGACTGACGACGACGCAACAGATGCGCGTGCCAGACGCCGCGAGCCCGGCATGATCCGGAAGACAGGCCCTAGTCTCGGCGCATGGGTCTCAATACGTCCGCAGAAGCGCCGCTGCCCGTCGGGGAGGTCTCCCGGCTGATCGGGGGGTGGATCGACCGGCTCGGTGCCGTGTGGGTCGAGGGGCAGATCACGCAGTTGTCGCGGCGCCCCGGGGCCGGGGTCGTCTTTCTGACGCTGCGGGATCCCTCGTACGACATCTCCATCGGCGTCACGTGCTTCCGCCAGGTCTTCGACGCCGTCGCCGACGTGGTCTCCGAGGGCGCCCGGGTCGTCGTGCACGCCAAGCCCGAGTGGTACGCGCCGCGCGGGCAGCTGTCCCTGCGGGCGGTGGAGATCAAGCCGGTCGGCATCGGGGAGCTGCTGGCCCGCCTGGAGCAGCTGAAGCGGAGCCTGGGCGCCGAGGGTCTCTTCGCGCTCGACCGCAAGAAGCCCCTGCCGTTCCTCCCCCAGCTCGTCGGCCTCGTCGTCGGCCGTGCCTCCGCCGCCGAGCGGGACGTCCTCGAGAACGCGCGGCGCCGCTGGCCGGCCGTCCGCTTCGAGGTGCGCAACGTCGCCGTGCAGGGCGTGAAGGCCGTGCCCCAGGTCGTCCAGGCCGTGAAGGAGCTCGACGCGCACGACGGGGTGGACGTGATCATCGTGGCGCGGGGCGGCGGCAGCGTGGAGGACCTGCTGCCGTTCTCGGACGAGCAGCTGATCCGGGTGGTCGCCGACTGCCGTACGCCGGTGGTCTCCGCGATCGGCCACGAGCCGGACTCGCCGCTGCTCGACCTCGTCGCCGACCTGCGCGCCTCCACTCCGACCGACGCAGCCAAGAAGGTCGTACCGGACGTCGGCGAGGAGCTGGACCGGGTGCAGGGCCTGCGGGACCGGGCGCTGCGGACCGTGCGCGGGCTGCTCGACCGGGAGGAGCGGGGTCTCGCGCACGCGCTGGCGCGGCCGGTCATGGAGCATCCGCAGCGGATGGTGGAGCAGCGCGAGGACGAGCTCGACGCGCTCCTCGCGCGCAGCCGGCGGACCCTCGGGCATCTGCTCGACCGGGCCGACTCGGAGCTGTCGCACACCCGGGCGCGGGTCCGGGCGCTGTCGCCCGCGGCGACGATGGAGCGGGGGTACGCGGTGCTTCAGCGGGCGGACGGATCGGTCGTGCGCTCCCCGGAGGAGGTCGCGGTGGACGAGGAGCTGCGGGCGAGGGTCGCGGCGGGCGAGTTCGCGGTGCGGCGCGTTGTCGGACCCGGCGCTTAGGGTGGTTCCCATGGCAGCCACCACGGAAGAGGCGCTCGGGTACGAGCAGGCACGCGACGAGCTGATCGAGGTCGTTCGGCGCCTCGAGACGGGCGGGACGACCCTGGAGGAGTCCCTCGCACTCTGGGAGCGTGGAGAGGAATTGGCCAAGGTCTGCCGGCGTTGGCTGGAAGGCGCGCGGGCACGGCTCGACGCCGCGCTGTCCACGTCCGAGGGCGACGAGGCCGAGGACGCCGACGCCGAGTAGCGGCTTCGGAAAACCGGGACGATGTGAACCGGATCACTATCCGCATAGATTAGTTGAAAGTTAACCAATCACCGTCGTACGGTGAGGGCATCGCTTGACCCCCCTTGCAGTCCGGAAGGTACGCAGCATGACCCTCGCCCTTGACTCCGCCGCCCAGGACCTCCTCTTCCGTGAGGCCCGCACCGCCAACACCTTCACCGACGAGCCGGTGACCGACGAGCAGGTCCAGGCGATCTACGACCTGGTGAAGTACGGCCCCACCGCCTTCAACCAGTCGCCGCTGCGCATCACCCTGGTCCGCTCCCCCGAGGCCCGCGAGCGCCTCGTGAAGCACATGGCCGAGGGCAACCAGCCGAAGACCGCCACCGCCCCGCTGGTCGCGATCCTCTCCGCCGACAACGAGTTCCACGAGGAGCTCCCGGCCCTGTTCCCGCACTTCCCGCAGGCCAAGGACGTGTTCTTCTCCGAGCGCCCCGTCCGCGAGAACGCCGCGCTCCTGAACGCCGCCCTCCAGGCCGCCTACTTCATCGTCGGCGTCCGCGCCGCCGGCCTCGCCGCCGGCCCGATGACCGGCCTGGACTTCGCCGGACTCCAGAAGGAGTTCCTGGACGACGACCACACCCCGCTGATGGTCGTCAACATCGGCAAGCCCGGCGAGGACGCCTGGTTCCCCCGCTCCCCCCGCCTGGCCTTCGACGAGGTCGTCACCACCGTCTGACCCGTACGGCATACGCCCGTACGGCATACGACAGAACCCCCGGACCATGAGTCCGGGGGTTCTCGCGTATCCGAGCCCGAATCCGAGCCGTACGCCTACGCCTTCTTCGACTGCAGCGCGCCCGCCATCTCGGCCAGCCGCTCGAAGGAGGCCGTCCCGGTCACCACCGTCGTGGCGCCGCCGTCCGTGCGGACCAGGGCGTCGTACTTCGGCCCCTCCCAGCGCTGCCAGACCTGGCCGGCGACCGTCTGGGTCTTCCCGGAGTCCGTGGCCTGCTGAGTGACGTCGGGGACGTACTTCTTCGGCTCCTCCGTCGACTGGTGGATCGCCACGTACTGGGTGTCCGGGTCGAGGAAGCCCAGCTGCCAGGCGTCGTTCTGCTCGCGCTTGTACGAGACCACGGTCGCCTTCCAGTCCTCCCCGAGACCCTCGGGGGCCAGCACCGGGTACGGCGCCGCCCGCTGTGCCGTCAGGAGCTCGACCCGGTAGTCCTTCGTCTGGACCGGGTTCGCGTCCTCGTCGTGCGGGATGAAGAGATACATCACGCCCGCGGCGACCATGATCACCCCGAGGGACTGGAACATCCCGCGTACCGTCTGCCTGCCTCGCATACCTGCCACGCCCCCCATGGTCGCATCATGGTGTTGTGCTCATACGTGGGCCCCTCTGCTCAATTTGTCGACGTACCGATAGAGTCGCAGCACCCTCTTTATTCCGGCCGTCGCCGTACAGAAAGGTGCGCTCCGATGACCGAGCATTCCCTGCCGTCCGAGCTCGAGGTCTCCCCCGAGGCCCCCGACCGCAACCTCGCCCTCGAGCTGGTCCGGGTGACCGAGGCCGCCGCCATGGCAGCCGGTCGCTGGGTCGGGCGCGGTGACAAGATCGGCGCGGACGGCGCCGCGGTCAACGCGATGCGGACGCTGATCTCGACCGTCTCGATGAACGGCGTCGTCGTCATCGGCGAGGGCGAGAAGGACGAAGCGCCCATGCTGTTCAACGGCGAGCGGGTCGGTGACGGGACCGGCGCCGAGGTGGACATCGCCGTCGACCCGATCGACGGCACGACGCTGAACGCCAAGGGCATGCCCAACGCGATCGCCGTCCTGGCCGCCGCCGACCGCGGCACCATGTTCGACCCGTCCGCGGTCTTCTACATGGACAAGCTGGTCACCGGCCCCGAGGCCGCCGACTTCGTCGACATCAACGCCCCGGTCTCGGTCAACATCCGCCGGGTCGCCAAGGCCAAGAACATGTCCCCCGAGGACGTCACGGTCGTCATCCTGGACCGCCCGCGCCACGAGGGCATCGTCAAGGAGATCCGCGAGACCGGCGCCCGGATCAAGTTCATCACGGACGGCGACGTCGCCGGCTCGATCATGGCCGTCCGCGAGGGCACCGGCGTGGATCTGCTCCTCGGCATCGGCGGTACGCCCGAGGGCATCATCTCGGCCTGCGCCATCAAGTGCCTGGGCGGTGTCATCCAGGGCAAGCTGTGGCCGAAGGACGACGCCGAGCGCCAGAAGGCGATCGACGCGGGGCACGACCTGGACCGCGTGCTGTCCACGAACGACCTGGTCAGCGGCGAGAACGTGTTCTTCGTCGCCACCGGCATCACGGACGGCGAGCTGCTGCGCGGCGTCCGCTACCGCTCGGAGACCGCGACCACGTCGTCGCTGGTGATGCGGTCGAAGTCCGGCACGATCCGGCAGATCGACTCCGAGCACCGGCTGTCGAAGCTGCGCGCGTACAGCAAGATCGACTTCGACCGGGCCAAGTAGTCCGGCCGGGCCATGGCCCGGCCACGTCGCTGATACGAAGAGGGGCGCCCCCATGTGCGGTGGGGGCGCCCCTTCCCGTACGGACGGAGTCGGGAGCCGTCAGCCCGCCGCGGCGATCCGGTCCGCTGCCGCCGCCTTCTTGAGCTCCACCTCGCGCCGCCGTCGCCGGGCAAGCACGACACGGCGCTCGGCCGCGGTGAGCCCGCCCCACACGCCGTACGGCTCCGGCTGGAGCAGGGCGTGCTCCCGGCACTCGACCATCACGGGGCAGCGGGCACAGACCCGCTTGGCGGCCTCCTCACGCGACAGCCGGGCGGCCGTCGGCTCCTTGGACGGGGCGAAGAACAGCCCGGCTTCGTCCCGGCGGCACACCGCCTCCGTGTGCCAGGGGCCGGCCTCGTCCTCCCGCGCGGGGGCGCGCTGGGGCGGCACGGCAGCGACCTGGAGGGGCTGATGCGGCGGTTGCAGCACGGTCTACTCCTGACGACGGCTTCGCGAGCGAGAGACGATGCAGCAGCCCTACCCGCTGTGCGCGCGCCTATGCACTGCGTGCCGCCGAGTTCCGGAGTGCGGAACCTCAGGGGCGGAATCCGGTCACCCGGCCACGGCCGTGCCTCGGATCAGTGGCCGAGGTGCTTGCGCAGCTGGTTCTGCAGGTCGGTGATCCACTTGCCGCGCTTGGGCTTCGCCTCGACGTTGCCGAAGACCGAGTAGCCGTTGATCACGACGACCGGGGCCTGCGGGTCGGCGGCCTCCAGGGTCACGACCTCGAAGTTGCCGAAGATCCCGGTGCCGTTGCCGCGCAGGCTGATGTTCTCCGGGACGCGCACCTCGACGTTGCCGAAGATCGAGGTGGCGTTGATGGTGGTCAGCCGCTGGGCGAAGAGCGCCTCGGTCAGGTCGATCTCGATGTTGCCGAAGAGCGCGAAGGCGTTGGTCCTGCGACCCACCCGCCAGCGGCCCTTGCGGGTGGTGCTGGAGAAGACGGCGACCATGTTGTCGGCGGGACCGGAGGTGTCGTCCGGGCCGTACGCGTACGCCGACTCGGGCTCCCGGCGGGCGGCCGGGCCCGCCGGAAGGTCACGGACGATCGGCTCCAGTTCACCGACCGTCTTGGCGCGGTAGACGGCGTCGATCCGCTCGGAGTGCTCCTCGGCGTCGATCCGCCCCTCGGCCAGGGCGTCCCGAAGGATGTCCGCGATCCGGTCCCGGTCGGCGTCCGAGGCGCGCAGGGAGTCCCCCGGAGCGACGGGCGGCGCGGGAGCGGGCTCGGCGGGGGCGACCGGCTTCTGGGGCTGCTTTTCGAGGTCCACGGAGCCAGCCTAGCGAAACGCGATAGATCGCGACTAGGGGGCGCGACCGGGACTCGCCACTCCTGGACATCTGTCCATGTACTCTGGACAGGTGTCCACTACTCTTGCGCACGTCGCCGTCGGCCTGGTCGCCGCCCTGCACGCCTACATCCTGGTCCTGGAGATGTTCCTCTGGGAGCGCCGACCCGGGCGCCAACTCTCCGGTTTCGACGCCGAACTGGCCCGCGCGACCGCTCCCCTCGCCGCCAACCAGGGCCTGTACAACGGCTTCCTCGCCGCCGGTCTGGTCTGGGGCCTGATCGCCGACGACCCCACCGGGTACCGGGTGCAGATCTTCTTCCTCTCCTGCGTGGTGATCGCCGGGGTCTACGGGGGTCTCACCGCCAACCGCCGGATCCTGTTCGCCCAGGCCCTGCCCGGGGCCCTCGCCCTGGCCGCCGTACTGTGGGCCGGGTGACCAGCCCGACCGACGACCCCCGCCCGACCACGGACCCCCGCGCCGCCCGCACCCGCGCCAAGCTGCGCGCCGCCCTCCTGGCGGAGTGCGCCGAACGCCCCCTCGAGGAGGTCGGGGTCGCCGCGCTGGTCCGCCGGGCCGGGATCGGCCGGGCCACGTTCTACCTGCACTACGCCGACCTCCAGGCCCTCGCCGTCGACGCCTGCGCCGATGTCGTACGGGACGCGGTCGACGCCCTGCACGCCTGGCGCGGCACGCCCGACCCGGCCACCCCGCCGCCCGCCCTGCCCGCCTTCTTCGCCGAGGTCGCCGCGCACGCCCCGCTCTACCGGGGCCTGCTGCGACCCGGGGGCGGCGGACCGCTCGGCGAGCTGCTCCACCGGGAGCTGCGCGCGTACAGCGCGCGCGAGCGCGAGCTGGCCGGGGCGCCCGAGCCCGGTCTCGTGGCGTCGGCGGTGGCGGCGGCCTTCGGCGGGCTGCTCGCCGACTGGCTGCACGGCCTGATCGAAGCCACCCCCGAGCAGATCGCGGGCCGCACCTGGCGGCTGCTGATCGCACTTCACCGCACCCCGCTGGCCTGAACCGCGCACTGTCCACAACGGCGTGATCCCGGCTCCAAGTGAGCCTTACCTCACAGGATCGGGCCCCCGGCAGCGCTCTACGCTGGAAGCAGCGCCGCCAATGGAGGTGGCGCTGCTGTCTGCCGAGTGAGGAATGGCTGCCGTCATGCCAGAGTTTTCGTACTCCGATCTGCTCCCCCTGGGAGAGGACACCACGCCCTACCGCCTGGTGACCTCCGAAGGTGTCTCCACCTTCGAGGCCGACGGCCGTACGTTCCTCAAGGTCGAGCCCGAGGCGCTGCGCACGCTCGCCGCCGAGGCGATCCACGACATCCAGCACTACCTGCGCCCGGCCCACCTGGCCCAGCTGCGCCGGATCATCGACGACCCGGAGGCGTCGAGCAACGACAAGTTCGTCGCGCTCGACCTCCTCAAGAACGCGAACATCGCCGCCGCGGGCGTCCTCCCCATGTGCCAGGACACCGGCACCGCGATCGTCATGGGCAAGCGCGGCCAGAACGTGCTCACCGAGGGCGGCGACGAGGAAGCCCTCTCGCGCGGCATCTACGACGCGTACACCAAGCTCAACCTGCGGTACTCGCAGATGGCCCCGCTGACCATGTGGGAGGAGAAGAACACCGGCTCGAACCTGCCCGCGCAGATCGAGCTGTACGCGACCGACGGCGGCGCGTACAAGTTCCTCTTCATGGCCAAGGGCGGCGGCTCCGCCAACAAGTCCTTCCTCTACCAGGAGACGAAGGCCGTGCTCAACGAGGCGAGCATGATGAAGTTCCTGGAGGAGAAGATCCGCTCGCTCGGCACGGCCGCCTGCCCGCCGTACCACCTGGCGATCGTCGTCGGCGGCACCTCGGCCGAGTTCGCGCTGAAGACCGCGAAGTACGCCTCCGCGCACTACCTGGACGAGCTGCCGGCCGAGGGCTCCGAGCTCGGCCACGGCTTCCGGGACAAGGAGCTGGAGGAGAAGGTCTTCGAGCTCACGCAGAAGATCGGCATCGGCGCGCAGTTCGGCGGAAAGTACTTCTGCCACGACGTCCGCGTCGTCCGGCTGCCGCGCCACGGCGCCTCGCTGCCCGTCGCGATCGCCGTGTCCTGCTCGGCCGACCGCCAGGCCGTCGCGAAGATCACCGCCGAGGGCGTCTTCCTGGAGCAGCTGGAGACGGACCCGGCGCGCTTCCTGCCGGAGACCACGGACGAGCACCTCGAGACCGAGGGCGACGTCGTGAAGATCGACCTGAACCAGCCGATGGACGAGATCCTCGCCGAGCTGACCAAGTACCCGGTGAAGACCCGCCTCTCCCTGACCGGCCCGCTGGTCGTGGCCCGCGACATCGCGCACGCCAAGATCAAGGAGCGGCTCGACGCGGGCGAGGAGATGCCGCAGTACCTGAAGGACCACCCGGTCTACTACGCCGGTCCGGCCAAGACCCCCGAGGGCTACGCCTCCGGCTCCTTCGGCCCGACGACGGCCGGCCGCATGGACAGTTACGTCGAGCAGTTCCAGGCCGCGGGCGGCTCCAAGGTCATGCTGGCCAAGGGCAACCGCTCGAAGCAGGTCACGGACGCGTGCGGCGGCCACGGCGGCTTCTACCTGGGCTCGATCGGCGGTCCGGCGGCGCGCCTCGCGCAGGACTGCATCAAGAAGGTCGAGGTCGTCGAGTACGAGGAGCTCGGCATGGAGGCGGTCTGGAAGATCGAGGTCGAGGACTTCCCGGCGTTCATCGTCGTGGACGACAAGGGCAACGACTTCTTCCAGAACCCGGCCCCGGAGCCGACGTTCACCCACATCCCGGTCCGCGGTCCGGGTCTCGGCTGACGCCCACGGCTCCCCGCTCACCGCTCCCCGACGCCCCTCGGTCCTCCGGACCGGGGGGCGTCGTCGCTCCCATGCTTGGCGATCTTCGCTCAGAAACTGGCTACCGACCGGTAGCCCTCTCGTCACCTACCGGCCAGTATTGGCCACGAGCATGTCAACCACTGAGCCGGTCGACCACTCGGGAGCCCCCCATGCCCTCCGTCCCTCTCCTCAAGCGCGCCGCCGCCGGAACCACGGCCACCTTCGCGCTGACCGCCCTTCTCGTCGTCGTCCCCGCGCCCGCCGCCTCCGCGGCCGACCCGGACACCCACTCGACGTCGGCCGCCGCCTTCGACGACGTCGACTACACGACCTGGCGCCGCGACGTGGCGGCCGTGGTCGCCGAGGCCCGCCCGTACATCGAGGAGCGCTCCGAGCGCGCCGGCAGCGAGAAGCAGGCGATCGTCCTCGACATCGACAACTCCTCGCTGGAGACGGACTTCCACCCCTTCTGGGAGCTCCCGACCCCGGCCATCGCCGACGTCCGCGACCTGGTCCGCGACGCCCACGACCGCGGCGTGGCGATCTTCTTCGTCACCGCGCGGCCCGGGATCATCTACTCGCTCACCGACTGGAACCTGAAGAAGGCCGGCTACCCGGTCGACGGTCTCTACGTGCGCTCCCTGCCCGACCTGTTCGCGGAGGTCAGCGCGTACAAGACGGAGCAGCGCGCCGAGATCGAGGCCAAGGGCTACACGATCATCGCCAACATCGGCAACAACACCACCGACCTCGTCGGCGGCCACGCCGAGCGGACCTTCAAGCTCCCGGACTACGACGGCAAGCTCTCCTGAGCCGTCCCGTAGGCAACGTCGAGGGCCAACTAGGCCGAGATTCGTCCTAGTTGGCCCCTACGATCATCCCAGCAGGCCCGGATGCGGTGTCCGTGGCGGCGGGACGAGGGGAACAGCGATGTTGCGAGGGCTCACGACGGTCAGTTTCTGGGCCGCCGACCTGGCGGTGGCGAAGGCCTGGTACACGGAACTCCTGGGTGGGGAGCCGTACTTCGAGCGCCCCGGGTACGCGGAGTTCCGCATCGGCGACTACCAGCACGAGCTCGGACTGATCGACAGCGCGTACGCACCCGCGGGCGCCACGACGGGACCCGGTGGCGCGATCGTGTACTGGCACGTCGACGACGTGCGGGCGACCTTCGAGAGACTGCTGTCCCTGGGGGCGAAGGAGTACGAGCCGGTCACGCCCCGCGGCCCGGGATTCGTCACCGCCTCGGTGACCGATCCCTTCGGGAATGTCCTGGGCGTCATGGAGAACCAGCACTATCTGGACGTGCTGAACACCCCGCGGTAGGGGTACCGGCCACCCCGGATACTCTCGCGCGCATGAGACATCCGATACGGATCATGGTCCCGGCCCTCGCCGCGCTGGCGGCGTCGGGGCTGCTGACCGGCTGCCTGGGCACCGAGGCGAAGCCCGACAGGACGGTCGACAAGCCGGCGGCGAAGGCCACGTCGGCCGCGCCGGAGGCGTCCAGGGCGACCCTGGGCGGGCCGGGGACCGCGTGTGCGCTGCCCGTGTCCTTCGCGCTGGCGGCGGACTGGAAGCCGAACGCGATCAAGAACCCGGAGGACCCGGAGTTCGCCGCGCTCACCCGGCAGGGTCCCGTCCTGGTCCGTTGCGAGATCGACGGCAAGCCGGCCGGTCACATCGGGTACCTGCGGATCTGGACGGGCAAGCAGGGTGACGCCCGTGCGACCCTCGAAGCCTTCGTGAAGGCGGCGAAGAACACCTCGAAGGTCACCTACAAGGAGACGAAGGCGGGCGCGCTGCCCGCCACCGAGGTCACGTACACGGTCTACAACGACATCATGGAGGAGTCCAAGGAGGAGCGGGCCTTCGCCGTCTCCACCCCCAAGGGCGCGGTCGTCGTGCACCTGGGCGGACTCGACTCCGAGGAGCACAGGGCGATGCTGCCGGCGTACGAGCTGGCGCGCTCCAGCCTCAAGGCGCTCTGAACACGGCCGTGGGGCCCCGCCCCCCGCGCCGGGGGGGGGGGACGGCGGCGCGCCCGGCTGCGCGGCACTAGGGGTGGGCGCGGCCGCCGCGGGCGTC
>NZ_JBHWJZ010000010.1:0-78461 GCF_042731085.1 Streptomyces sp. NPDC059875 | reverse complement strand
CACCCAACCCGTTGTCCCCCGGGGGTTGGGGGCGGGCTCCCCTGCGGGCGCCCCCCCCCAACACGGCGCTCTCACCCGGGCGGGGCCCCCCGCCCCGGGGGGGGGGGGGGGGCCCACGGCGTCGCTTCCGGCTACGCGAACTTCTGGTTCGCCGAGCCGTCGCAGTTCTGCAGCCGGATCGGCTGCTTCGCCGCCGCCTGCGTCAGACAGAGCCCGGTCGCGGCCGCCGGCCGGATCGTCGCCCCGTCCCGTACGAACTTCTGGTTCGCCGCGCCCGAGCAGTTCCAGACGATCAGCGCCGCGCCCGGCTGGTACGTCGCGGCCGGCACGTCCAGGCAGCGGTCCTGGGTGAGTTCGGTGTGGACCGTCCGCCGCGCCGCGTCGTGCCACCAGCCCTGGTTGCGGCCCCCGTGGCAGTCCCAGCCGAGCACCGCGGTGCCGTTCTTCGAGCTCGCCGCGTCGACGTCCACGCAGTTCCCCGTGGCCTGGTTCTTCAGCGGCTTGTAGACGTCGTCCCAGGCGTACGGCACGAGGGTCGGCGTACCGCTGGAGTCGACGTCCGCACAGCCGGCCTCGCGCAGGCCGGAGTTGTAGATCTGGGTGAGACAGGACGCGAAGGCGGCGTGGCCGCGCGCGTTGGGGTGGAAGGACTGCCGGACGGAGTTCTCGTCCGGGGTGCCGGGCTTGGAGAGGTCGATGTACAGGCCCCGGGCCCAGGGGTCCTCCATGCAGACCTCGTGGCCGTGGAAGAGCCGCGAGTTGTCGAGGTAGGTCGCGCCGGTGTTCGCGGCGGCCCTGCGCATCCCGCGTTCGAAGGCGGGGACGGCGGTGTTGCGGCCCCAGACGGTGTCGGAGTCGTACCCCATCCCGCCGCAGGCGAGCTTCCCGGGGAAGTTCGGGTTGTCGTTGAAGTCGGGGCCGATGGGGCTCGGGTAGCCCATGACGACGAGCTTGTAGTCGCCGTCGGCGTACCCGGCGTCGCGCATCACGGTCCTCAGGTCGCGCACGGTCTGCTCGACCTTGGGGACGAGCGCGTCGACGCGGGCCTGCCAGCCGGGGGCGTACTTGGGCTCGCAGGGGCCCTGGAAGGTCAGATAGCGCGTGACGCAGTCCGTCATCACCGGCCCGAACTGCAGGTCGTCGTTGGCGCCGGCGACGAGCAGCACCATCTTGATCCGGGTGTTGCGGGCCTTGATGGCGAGGTTGTCGCTCTGGACGAGTTCGTCGGCGTACTGCTTCGAGCCGCCGATCCTGATGTTGCCGCTGTAGGCACCGGAGCAGGACACGTTGAACGTGAGGTCCGCGGGGATTGCGGTGCGGTGGACGGCGGCTTCGGGTGAGCGGTGGCACCAGTTGGTCGGTCCGTTGGTCGGCGGCTCGTAGGTGCCGACGCCCTCGCCGGAGATCTCGCTGTCGCCGAGCGAGATCAGGCCGGTCTTGCGCTGGGCGAGCGGGCGTTCCTCGGGGCTGCCGTAGATCTTGGTGGCCTCGGCGGCCCGGACGGCCTCGAGCTCGGGCGGGAGCGGTACGACGGAAGCGGTACGGGGTGTGCTCTCGGCCGCGCCGGCGGGTACGGCGGCCGCCATGGATCCGAACGCCGCGGCGGCCGCGGCCGTGGCCGCGATCGCCCAACGGAGTCTGTACCTGGTGCGCCTCATTGCGCCTCCTGGAAGTGGGGTTACCCACGGTTTTTACTGGCCGGTACGCGCAATGGGAATAGCCGGAACAAGACAAGTGCTCAACTTTGCATGGAGGTTGACGAGATGAGCGAGTACCGGATCGAGCACGACTCGATGGGCGAGGTGCGGGTTCCCGCGCACGCCAAGTGGCGGGCGCAGACCCAGCGGGCGGTGGAGAACTTCCCCGTCTCCGGGCAACGGCTCGAACGGGCCCATATCGAGGCCCTCGCCCGGATCAAGGCCGCGGCCGCCAAGGTCAACGCCGAGCTCGGGGTGATCGACCAGGACCTGGCGGACGCGATCCGGGGCGCCGCCGCCGAGGTCGCCGAGGGCCGCTGGGACGAGCACTTCCCGGTGGACGTCTTCCAGACCGGCTCGGGCACCTCGTCCAACATGAACACCAACGAGGTCATCGCCACCCTGGCGGGCGAGCGGCTCCCCGAGGGCCGGGACGTCCACCCCAACGACCATGTGAACGCCTCCCAGTCGTCCAACGACGTCTTCCCGTCCTCGATCCACATCGCCGCCACGGCCGCCGTCACCCATGACCTGATCCCCGCGCTGGCGCATCTGGCCGCCTCACTGGAGCGGAAATCGGCCGAATTCAAGGACGTGGTGAAGTCCGGCCGTACGCATCTGATGGACGCCACGCCGGTGACCCTCGGGCAGGAGTTCGGTGGCTACGCGGCCCAGGTCCGGTACGGCATCGAGCGGCTGCGCGCCTCGCTGCCGCGGCTCGCCGAACTCCCCCTCGGCGGTACGGCGGTGGGCACCGGCATCAACACGCCGCCCGGCTTCTCCGCCGCGGTCATCTCCGAGATCGCCGACGCGACCGGCCTGCCGCTCACCGAGGCCCGCGACCACTTCGAGGCGCAGGGCGCCCGGGACGGCCTGGTGGAGACGTCCGGCCAGCTCAGGACCATCGCCATCGGCCTCACGAAGATCTCCAACGATCTGCGCTGGATGGCGAGCGGCCCGCGCACCGGCCTCGCCGAGATCAACCTCCCCGACCTCCAGCCCGGCTCCTCGATCATGCCGGGCAAGGTGAACCCGGTCATTCCCGAGGCGGTCCTGATGGTCGCCGCGCAGGTGACCGGGAACGACACCACGGTGGCGGTCGCGGGCGCGGCCGGGAACTTCGAGCTCAACGTGATGCTCCCGGTGATCGCCAAGAACCTCCTGGAGTCCGTGCGGCTGCTGTCGAACGCCTCGCGCCTGCTCGCGGACCGGACGGTCGACGGCATCACCGCCAACGTCGAGCGGGCCCGGGAGTACGCCGAGTCCTCGCCGTCCGTCGTCACCCCGCTGAACAAGTACATCGGCTACGAGGAGGCCGCGAAGGTGGCCAAGAAGTCCCTGGCGGAGCGGAAGACGATCCGCCAGGTGGTCCTGGAGTCCGGGTACGTGGAGCGGGGCGACCTCACGGTCGAACAACTCGACGAAGCGCTCGACGTGCTGCGTATGACTCATCCGTGACCTGTGCCGCAGCGGCGGCGGGGGGCCGCCCCTAAGATCTGCGCATGACAGGATCGGGCGGCCCTCAGCACTGGGCGCCTGGGGAGCACATCCTCTGGCGCTACCGCGGCAACGGCTCCGGCGCGGTGCACATCTGCCGGCCGGTGACCGTCGTCCAGGACGACGCCGAGCTGCTCGCCGTCTGGATGGCCCCGGGCACCGAGTGCGTCAAACCGGTGCTCGCCGACGGGACTCCCGTACACGAGGAGCCGCTCGCCACCCGTTACACCGCCCCGCGCACCACCGCCCGCTCGCGCTGGTTCGGCACGGGCGTCCTGAAGCTGGCCCGGCCGGCGGATCCGTGGTCGGTCTGGCTGTTCTGGGAGCGCGGCTGGCGCTTCCGCAGTTGGTACGTCAACCTCGAGGAGCCGCGCACCCGGTGGTCCGGAGGCATCGACTCCGAGGACCACTTCCTCGACATCTCCGTCTACCCCGACCGCAGCTGGCTGTGGCGGGACGAGGACGAGTTCGCGCAGGCCCAGCGGGCCGGTCTGATGGACGCGGCGCAGGCCGCGCGGGTGCGGGCGGCGGGCCGCGCCGCGGTCGAGGTGATCCGGGCGTGGGGCGCGCCGTTCTCCGACGGATGGGAGGACTGGCGGCCCGATCCGCAGTGGACCGTGCCCGAGCTGCCGGTGGACTGGGATCGCACTCCGGCGCATACGGCACCGTGAGACCCTTGATGCGCCCCCGGGGTGCAAACGTAGGATCGTCCTCCGCAAGGCGGTGATCAACCGAACGAGGCGTCAACCACAGAGCACAGCGCAGGACCTGACCGTAAGTCATTCTTGAGGGGGAGAGCAGTGCCGGACGTGTGCCCGGGTGTTCCGACCCCTGTCGTAGCCGCTGCTCGCGGGGCATTCACATCCACCGCGTGCCAGGGGTTTATCCCCGGTGAAGGCGCGGCATCGGCGAGAAGAGCGAGTGCATCGCACCACCGGCCCGGACGGACGGAATCCCACGCGTGACGGAGCATCCCACCTCCCACGAAGGCCGGCAGCCGCTGGCTGCCCGGTCGCACGAGCGCACCCGCCCCCGCCAGGAAGCGGCCGAGGCGGGGCCGTCGAGTGCGGGGGCGCCCGGATCCCGGTCCGGCACCGCGGACGGTCACCCCGGCGCGAAGCCGGCCGGCGGCGTCCCCTCGCAGCAGGGCCGCCCGGACGGCCACCGCGCGGCAGGCGGCGAGCACGCCGGAGGCGAGGCGAGTCGCCCGGGCACGGGCGGCGATCCCGCGCCCGGGGGCGCTCCCGTGCCCGGACAGGGCGCCGCACCCGCGGCGGCACCCGCCGGTGGCGGGGCGCCCGCGCAGGTCGGCGCGCCGGCGGCCGCGGTGGCCGTGAACGCCGCCCCGGGGGCACCGGTCGCACAGGACGTCGCCGCCGCGCGGCGCGAGGGCGACCGGCTGCGGTTCGTGGGCGCGGCGACCCGGCGGATCGCGCGCGGGATAGACCTCGACGAGATCGTGCTCGGGCTGTGCCGGGCGACCGTGCCGACGTTCTCCGACGCGATCCTGGTCTATCTGCGCGACCCGCTCCCGGTGGGCGACGAGCGGCCGGTCGCGCCGTTCGTGCTGCGGCTGCGCCGTACCGACCGGCTCCGTTTAACGGACGTGGAGGGCGAGGAGCTGATCCTCGTCCCCGATCCCGACCCGACCCCGGCCGCCGAACTGTGCGAGGTCCGCTCCGGCGGCGCGCTCGCCGAGGTGCTGCGCGGGGTGCGGCCGGTCTTCGGCGACTCCGCCGCCGCCCGTGCCGCGCTGCCCGAGCTGCTCGGGCACGAGCACGTGCTGCCCGGCGGGCACCGGGCGATCCTCGCCCCGCTGCGGGGCCGCCGCCGGGTGATCGGCGCCGCGGTCTTCCTCCGCCGTCCCGAACGGCCCGGCTTCGAGCCCAACGACCTCCTGGTCGCGGCCCAGCTGGCGACCCACACCGCGCTCGGCATCGACAAGGCCGTGCTGTACGGCCGCGAGGCGTACATCGCCGACGAGCTGCAGCGCACGATGCTCCCGGACTCGCTGCCGCAGCCGACGGGCGTCCGGCTCGCCTCCCGCTATCTGCCGGCCGCCGAGACGGCCCGGGTCGGCGGTGACTGGTACGACGCGATCCCGCTGCCCGGCAGCCGGGTCGCCCTGGTCGTCGGCGACGTGATGGGCCACTCCATGACCTCCGCGGCGATCATGGGCCAGCTGCGCACCACCGCGCAGACCCTGGCCGGGCTCGACCTGCCGCCGCAGGAGGTGCTGCACCACCTGGACGAGCAGGCCCAGCGGCTCGGCCAGGACCGGATGGCGACCTGCATGTATGCGGTGTACGACCCGGTCTCGCACCGGATCACGATCGCCAACGCCGGCCATCCGCCGCCGATACTGCTGCACCTCGGCGGCCGGGCGGAGGTCCTGCGTGTTCCGCCGGGGGCGCCGATCGGCGTGGGCGGGGTCGACTTCGAGGCGGTGGAGCTGGACGCGCCTGCCGGCGCCACGCTGCTCCTCTACACGGACGGCCTGGTCGAGTCCCGGCTGCGGGACGTGTGGACCGGGATCGAGCAGCTGCGGGAGCGCCTGGCGGCGACCGCCCAGCTGACCGGTCCGGATCACTCGCCGCCTCTGGAGGCGCTCTGCGACGACGTCCTCGACATGCTCGGCCCCGGCGACCGGGACGACGACATCGCGCTGCTCGCGGCACGTTTCGACGGGATCGCGCCCAGTGACGTGGCCTACTGGTTCCTGGAACCGGAGGACGCGGCCCCGGGCCGGGCGCGACGGCTCGCACGGCGGGCGCTCGCCCGCTGGGACCTGGAGGAGCTCTCGGACTCGGTCGAGCTGCTGATCAGCGAGGTCGTGACGAACGCCGTGCGGTACGCGGAGCGGCCGGTGACGCTGCGTCTGCTCAAGACCGACGTGCTGCGCTGCGAGGTCGGCGACGACTCCCCGCAGCTGCCCCGGCAGCGCCGGGCGCGGGACACCGACGAGGGAGGGCGCGGGCTCTTCCTGGTGAACCGGCTGGCGAGGCGGTGGGGGGCGACGCGGCTCTCGGGCGGCAAGGTGGTCTGGTTCGAGCTGCCCACGCGTACGTAGATCTCGTGCGGGACGCATGGCGTATGACGAAGGCCGGACCCTCCAGGGTCCGGCCTTCGTCATGTCACTGCCGGTCGCGTAGGTCCTCGTCGCCGTCGACCGGCGGTTCGATCGTCGGCGGCTTCGGATCCGTCGTCTCCGTCGGCGGCGGCGGCACCGTGATGGTGTTCGTCGGCTGCGGCGGCGTGGTCGCCGTCGAGGTCGGCGGCGGCGTCGGGTCCGGGGACCCGGTGGTGGGCGGCGGGGTCGTGGTCGGGGCCTCGGTGGACTGCGTCGGGGTCGGGTTCGGCTCCAGGACCGAGGAGTCGTCGACCTCCAGGTCGAAGCGGGCGTCGGAACCGCCGTCGAGCGCCGCGGTGGTGTAGTCGCCCCAGATCTGGGCCGGGGTCCTGCCGCCGTTGGCGCGGCCCTGGTTGATCGTGTCGGTGAGGGTGACCTGGTTGCCCTTGGGGTCCTCGCCGAAGAGGCCGACCGCGGTGACGAGTTCGGGGGTGTAGCCGACGAACCAGGCCGAGCGGTTGTTCTCCGACGTACCCGTCTTGCCGGCCGCGGCGTAATCGCCGGCCGCCCGGGTCCCGGAGCCGCTGCTGACGACGCCGGTCATGGCCTTGGTGACGGTGTCGGCGGTCTCGCGGCTGATGACCTGCTCGCCGATCGGCTTCACCGGATCGGCCTTGCGGTCCTTGTGCTCGGCGGACTTCACGATGGTCGGGGTGACCTTCACACCGTGGTTGTCGAGCGTCGCGTAGGCGCCGGCCATGTCCCAGGTGGAGGCGCCCATGGTGCCGAGCGACATCGCGGGGCTCTCCCCGAAGTCCGGGCCGTCCTTCATGCCGAGGTCGAGGGCGGTCCGCTTCACGTTCCCCGGGCCGACGTCCACGATCATCTGGGCGTAGACCGAGTTGATCGAGCTGTTGGTGGCCTTCTGGACGGTGACGGGGCCGTAGCTCCTGTTGTCCTCGTTCTCCGGAGCGAAGTCCACGTCGCCGCCCACGACCGGCCGCTTGCTGGTGCCGTCGTAGATGGTGCCGAGGCCGATCTCGCGGTCGTCCTGGGTCTTGGCGTCGTTCTCCAGCGCGGAGGCGAGCACGATCGGCTTGAAGGTCGAGGCGGGCTGGTAGTCGCGGCGGGTGGCGTTCGACGTCCAGTGCTCGGTGGCGCCGATGCCGCCGTACATCGCGACGACCTTGCCGGTCTTCGGGTCGACGGAGGTGGCGCCGGCCTGGACGGTGGCGTCCTTCTTGTCGCCCTTGCGGTCGAGCTTCGCCTCCAGCTGCCGCTCGACCGCCTTGACCAGGTTCTTCTGCTTCTTCTCGTCGATGTTGAGGGTGATCGTCCAGCCGCCGGCCTTGATGTCCTCCGCCTTGATGCCCTGCCGCATCAGCTCCTGGTTGGCGGCCTCGACGAGGTAGCCCCGCTGGCCCTCCATGCCGGGGGCGGCCTTCTCCTTCTGCGGGACGGGGAACTTCAGCGTGGCGCGCGTGGTCGCGTCGAGCCAGCCCTCCTCGACCATGTTGTCGAGGGTGTAGTTCCAGCGCTCCTCGACGAGCTTGCGGCCGGTCGGCGTGGCGGAGGTCCAGTCGTACTGGTTGGGGGCCTGGAGCAGGGAGGCGAGGTAGGCGCCCTGGGCGACGTTCAGCTTGGAGGCGTCGATGCCGTAGTACGACTGGGCGGCGGCCTGGATGCCGTAGGCGCTGCGGCCGTAGTAGCTGGTGTTCATGTACCCGGCGAGGATCTCGGGCTTCCCCATGCGCTGGTCGACCTTGAGCGCGATCACCATTTCCTTGAGCTTGCGCGTCGCGGTCTGGTCCTGGCTCAGGTAGAAGTTCTTGACGTACTGCTGGGTGATGGTCGAGCCACCCTGCTTGCCCTTGCCGGTGATCGTGGACCAGGCGGCGCGGGTGGTGCCCTTGATGTCGACGCCGTTGTCCTTGTAGAAGGTCTTGTTCTCGGCGGCGACGAAGGCGTTCTGGACCTCGGTCGGGATCTTCTCCAGGCCCACGATCTCGCGGTTGATCTCGCCGGTCCTGGCGAGGATCTTGCCGTTCGCGTACTTGTAGACGTTGCTCTGCATGGTCGCCTGGGCGTTGGCCACAGGCACCGGGACCATCAGGTAGATCGCGTAGAAGGCGCCCATCACGAGCAGGCAGCCGACGAAGAACGTGCCCAGGAGTTTCTTCCAGGTGAAGAGTCGGCGTATCCGCCCGCCCTTCTTCCCCTGGCTCTTTTCCGCTCGGCCCATGTTCTCCGTCGCTCCGCTCGTCGTGGTCGCGGGACCTGTGCCCGCGCCGGATCAGCTCAGCAAGCTAACACCGCTGATGCTGACAAAGGGCTATCGATCCGGTCTTTTCCGGACGTGAGAATCAGCACCCGTCCCGCTGGAACCGACGCTCCTGGGGCCGGGATGGTTGTGCGACGCCGACCACATGGCCGGTCCTCGCCCGCTCGCGAGAGCTATACATCGCGCGTATACACCGGGTGTAGAGTGACGGCATGTCAATCGGACACACCCTTCTCGGGCTCCTGGAGTCCGGTCCGCGCCACGGCTACGACCTCAAGCGCGCCTTCGACGAGAAATTCGGCCACGACCGGCCACTGCACTACGGGCAGGTCTACTCGACGATGTCCCGGCTGCTGAAGAACGGCCTGGTCGAGGTGGACGGCATCGAGGCGGGCGGCGGCCCCGAGCGGAAGCGGTACGCCATCACCGAGGCCGGGGTCACCGATGTCGGGCAGTGGCTGCGCCGCCCGGAGAAGCCGGAGCCGTACCTCCAGTCCACGCTCTACACCAAGGTCGTCCTCGCGCTGCTCACCGGACGCGGGGCGGCCGAGCTGCTCGACGTCCAGCGCGCGGAGCATCTGCGGCTCATGCGGGAGCTGACCCGGCGCAAGAAGGACGGCGATCTCGCCGACCAGCTGATCTGCGACCACGCGCTGTTCCACCTCGAAGCCGATCTTCGCTGGCTGGAACTGACCGCCGCCCGTCTCGACCGGCTCGCCGAGGAGATCCGTCGATGACCACCACTCCCCTGCTCCGGGCCAGCGGGATGGACAAGGCGTACGGACCGACCCCGGCGCTCTCGGGCGCCGAGTTCGCCATCCGGTCCGGCGAGGTCGTCGCCGTCATGGGCCCCTCGGGCTCCGGGAAGTCCACGCTGCTGCACTGTCTCGCCGGAATCGTCCGGCCCGACGCCGGAACCATCACCTACGACGGGCGCGAGCTGACCGCCCTGTCGGACGGCGAGCGCAGCGCCCTGCGCCGCACCGACTTCGGCTTCGTCTTCCAGTTCGGGCAGCTGGTGCCGGAACTGACGTGCGTCGAGAACGTCGCCCTTCCGCTGCGTTTGAACGGGGAGCGACGCAAGAGCGCCGAGTCCCGGGCGCGCGAGTGGTTGACGCGCCTGGAAGTCGACGACGTCGGCGCCAAGCGACCCGGTGAGATATCCGGCGGCCAGGGCCAGCGGGTCGCGGTCGCCCGCGCGCTCGTCAGCGCCCCGCGGGTGATCTTCGCCGACGAACCGACCGGCGCGCTCGACTCGCTCAACGGCGAGCGTGTGATGCAGCTGCTCACGGACGCGGCCCGGGACACCGGCGCCGCCGTCGTCCTCGTCACCCACGAGGCCCGGGTCGCGGCCTACTCCGACCGTGAGGTCGTCGTCCGCGACGGCGCCGTCCGGGACACGGAGTGGGCGGCATGAAGCTCCGTACCTGGTCCCGCGACCTGACGCTCGGCGCCCGGTTCGCGGTCACCGGAGGCCGGCAGGGCTGGATCCGTACGGCCCTGACCGCCACCGGCATCGGCCTCGGCGTCGCCCTGCTGCTCCTGGCCGCATCCATCCCGACCATGATGTTCCAGCGCGAGGTGCGGGAGTCCTCCCGGGACGTCGAGGCGAGTCAGGAGCACACCCGCCCCGGCGCCGACACCTTTCTCTACGTCCGCCACCAGACCGTCTACCGCGGAGACGGTGTCACCGGCCTGCTGCTGCAACCCGAGGGTCCGGACGTCGCGCTCCCCCCGGGCGCCGCGAAGCTGCCCGCGGCGGGCGAGATGCTGGTCTCCCCCGCGCTCGGCGAGCTGCTCGCCTCCCCGGACGGCGCCCTCCTCCGCGAACGGATCCCCTACCGGATCACCGGCACGATCGGCGAGGCCGGACTGATCGGCCCGGCCGAACTGCGGTACGTCGCCGGCACCTCCACGCTCACCATGGACAACTACGACGGGCGCGGCACACGCTACGGCTGGTCGGTCCCCGAGGAGCCGTTCAACGCCTTCCTGCTCCTGCTCGTCGTCATCGCCTGTGTCGTCCTGCTCCTGCCGGTGCTCGTCTTCGTCGCGACCGCCGTACGCTTCGGCGGCGAACAGCGCGACCGGCGGCTCGCCGCACTGCGCCTGGTCGGCGCGGACACCGCCATGACCCGGCGGATCGCCGCCGGCGAGTCACTGGCGGGGGCGCTGCTCGGCCTCGCCGTCGGCGCCGGGCTCTTCGCCCTGGGCCGACAGCTCACCGGCACGGTCACGGTGTGGGACGTCAACGCCTTCCCGTCCGACGTGGTGCCCACGGCCGCGCTCGCCGCGCTCATCCTGACGGTCGTGCCGGTCTCGGCGGTCGCCGTGACGCTCTTCGCGCTGCGCGGGGTCGCGATCGAGCCCCTCGGCGTCGTCCGCACCACGACGCCGCGCCCGCGCCGGCTGTGGTGGCGGCTGCTGCTCGTCGCGGCCGGAGCCGCACTGCTCGTCCCGATGGCCGGCGACGTCGAGATCCGGGACACGTCGATCAACACCGCCGGGGTCGCCGCAGGCGCCGCCCTCGCCCTGACCGGTCTCACCACCCTGCTGCCCTGGCTGGTGGAGGCGTTCGTCAAGCGGCTGCGCGGCGGGCCCGTGGCCTGGCAACTGGCCACCCGAAGACTCCAGTTGAGCAGCGGTACGGCGGCCAGGGCGGTCAGCGGGATCGTGGTCGCCGCGGCCGGGGCGATCGCGCTCCAGATGCTCTTCCACGCGATGCAGAACGACTTCATGCGGGTCACGAACATGGACACCGCGCGGGCTCAGCTGGAGACCCAGATCACGGCCAAGGACGGCGACGAGGCCCGCGAGATGATCGCGAAGCTCTCGAAGACCGAGGGCGTCACCGGCGCCGTCGCGACGATCACCGCGCACATCCACCGACCGGGTCCGGTCAGGGCGGGCGAGGAATTCGGTCCCAGCACCGCGGTCGTCGTCGCCGACTGCGCCTCGCTCGCGGAGCTGGCGCATCTGCCCTCGTGCAAGGACGGCGACGTCTTCATCGCGCAGACGCACGGCGCCGAGGGCGGCCCGGACGACTCCTACCTCGCCGAGACCGCCCGGCCGGGCGCCCTGGTCGACCTGCGCGACCCCGAACGCCACAAGGGTGGTCCGATGCCGACCTGGCGGATCCCGGACACGGCGCGCACGGTCGACTCCCGCCGCGACCCCATGGGCCGCTTGCAGTTCGGCGTCTTCGCCACCCCGTCGGCCCTGGACGCGACACGGCTCGAGGCCCCGGAGGCGGGCGCGATGGTACGGGTCGACCCGGCGGTGCCGGACGCCGTCGAGCACGTACGGAACACGGCCGCGTCCATCGACCCGCTGGCCTGGGTCCGTACCCTCCAGAACATCGAGCGGGACGAGCAGTACAGCAGCGTCCGCACCGGGATCCTGGCCGGCGCGACCGCGACCATGCTCCTCGTGGCGGCCTCGCTCCTCGTGACGACGCTCGAGCAACTGCGGGACCGCAAGCGGCTGCTGTCCTCGCTGGTCGCCTTCGGCACCCGACGGACCACACTGGGCTGGTCGGTCCTGTGGCAGACGGCGGTGCCGATCACCCTCGGCCTCGCGCTCGCGGTGATCGGCGGACTCGGCCTGGGCGTGGCCCTCCTGAAGATGATCGGCAAGCAGGTCGAGGACTGGTGGATCTTCCTGCCGGTGACCGGGGTCGGCGCCGGGCTCATCGTGGCCGTGACGTTGCTGAGCCTGCCGCCGTTGTGGCGGCTGATGCGGGCGGACGGGCTCAGGACGGAGTAGTACGGGAGGGGCGCCGGCCGGGATGTCAGCCGCCGGCGCCCACGATCCGTACCGGAAGGCGCTTCATCGCGCCCCGCAGGGCCTCGGCCAGCTCCTCGAACTCCGCCTGCCGGGCCGCGCCCGTCCGCATGGCGAGGGCCACCTGCCGGGAGGGCGCCGGATCGGCGAACGAGCCGGTGAACAGCGCCGTGTTGCGGGCGGTCTCGACCTTGACGGCCGTGCGCGGCAGCAGCGTCACACCGAGGCCGCCCGCCACCAGCTGGACCAGCGTGGACAGCCCCGCCGCGGTCGTGGTGACCGGCGCCCCTTCGGTGCGGCCGGCCTCGCGGCAGATGTCGAGGGCCTGGTCGCGCAGACAGTGCCCCTCGTCCAGGAGCAGCAGGTTGAGCTCCTTGAGCGCCTCGCGCGGGACGTCGTCGCGGCCGGCCAGCGGATGCCCCTCCGGCGCGACGAGCACGAAGTCCTCGTCGAAGAGCGGGAGTTCGGTCACTCCCGGGACCCCGAGGGGCACGGCGAGCAGCAGCAGGTCGAGCCGTCCGGCCGCGAGCCCGTCCAGGAGCGAGGAGGTCTGCTCCTCGTGGACCTGCAGGTCGAGCTCCGGGTAGCGCCGGTGGACCAGGCTCAGGACGGTGGGCAGCAGATACGGGGCGACGGTCGGGATCACGCCGAGCCGCAGCACCCCGGTGAACGGCGCCTGCGCCGCCTCCGCCTCCTCCATCAGCTCCGCCACGGCGTCCAGGACGGCCTTCGCCCGCACCGCGAGCCGCTCCCCGGCGGGCGAGAGCAGTACCTTGCGCGTCGTACGCTCGAGGAGCTGGACACCGAGTGCCTCTTCGAGAGCCGACACCGCGCCCGAGAGCGCCGGCTGACTCATGCCGATCGCCGCGGCGGCGTCCCGGAAGTGCAGCTGCTCGGCGACCGCCACGAACGCTCTGAGCTGGGAAAGACTGGGCTGTTTGCCGCGCGTCGGGCCGTTGTACGGGCCGTACGGAGATCCCACTGATAACCACCTTCGATCAACGCGACCCAGTCTAGCTATTTCACTGATCAATGCACTCCGTGCCAGGATGAGCCCACGTCCAACCCCCCTCGGAAGCCCCCAAAAGGGACTTCCTCCTGTGCAAGGAGAGCGCGTGCTCACTGTCGGTGACCAGTTCCCCACCTACGACCTGACCGCCTGCGTGTCGCTGGAGAGCGGCAAGGAGTTCGAGCAGATCGACCACAAGTCCTACGAGGGCAAGTGGCGTGTGGTGTTCTTCTGGCCCAAGGACTTCACTTTCGTCTGCCCGACCGAGATCGCCGCCTTCGGCAAGCTGAACGACGAGTTCGCGGACCGCGACGCCCAGATCCTCGGCGTCTCCGGCGACTCCGAGTTCGTGCACCACGCCTGGCGCAAGGACCACGCCGACCTGCGTGACCTGCCCTTCCCGATGCTCGCCGACTCCAAGCACGAGCTCATGCGCGACTGCGGCGTCGAGGGCGAGGACGGCTTCGCCCAGCGCGCCGTCTTCATCGTCGACCCGAACAACGAGATCCAGTTCACCATGGTGACCGCGGGCTCCGTCGGCCGTAACCCGAAGGAGGTCCTGCGGGTCCTGGACGCCCTGCAGACCGACGAGCTGTGCCCCTGCAACTGGAACAAGGGCGAGAACACCCTCGACGCGGCCGCGCTCCTGTCGGGCGAGTGATCTGACATGGCTCTCGACGAACTCAAGTCCGCCATCCCGGACTTCGCCAAGGACCTGAAGCTGAACCTCGGTTCGGTGATCGGCAACAGCGAGCTGCCGCAGCAGCAGCTCTGGGGCACGGTCCTGGCCTGCGCGATCGCCTCGCGCTCGCCGAAGGTCCTGGCGGAGCTGGAGCCGGAGGCCAAGGCCAACCTCAAGCCCGAGGCGTACACGGCGGCCAAGTCCGCCGCCGCGATCATGGCGATGAACAACGTCTTCTACCGGACCCGGCACCTGCTGTCGGACCCGGAGTACGGGACGATGCGCGCCGGTCTGCGGATGAACGTCATCGGCAACCCGGGTGTCGAGAAGGTCGACTTCGAGCTGTGGTCGCTGGCCGTCTCCGCGATCAACGGCTGCGGCCAGTGCCTGGACTCGCACGAGCAGGTCCTGCGCAAGGCCGGTGTCGACCGCGAGACGATCCAGGAGGCCGTCAAGATCGCCTCGGTGATCCAGGCGGTCGGCGTGACGCTGGACGCGGAAGCGCTCATCTCCGAGTGAGGCACAGGGCGTGACGAGAAGGGCCCCGGGGTTTTCGCGCCCCGGGGCCCTTCCTTCGCTCTCCGGACGTCACCGCTTGAGCGCCGCCATCAGGGTCCTCAGGTCCTGGGCCAGCACGGTGTCGATGCCGGACAGATCGACCGTCTTCGTGCTCGGCACGGCCTCGTCCGTCTCCACGTCCCAGGTCTGCTGCGAGCTGATCCAGATCTCCAGCTCGGCCTGACCGTCGAGGACGCGCATCCAGGCGCCGGAGTCGTCGTCGTCACGGTGGAAGAACGCCCGTTCACCGATGCCTTCGACCGGCTCGGCGTCCGCCGCCATGTCCCCCAACCGCGCCTCGAACTCGGGCCCCGGGTCGGTCACCTTGTGCAGGTCGTACGAGATCTCGGCGCTGTACCCGGTCTCCGGAGACCCCAGCGTGACCGAGCATCGCGCCCGGTCCAGGGCGGGGTGCTTCTCCGTCGGGGAGCCCGCGTCCGTCGACTGCGTGCCGAGGACCTCGGAGAGCGCCTTCAGCTGCGCCTTCTCGCAGAGTTGGTCGACCGTACGGTATCCGGCCAGGTCGACCCCGTCGCCCTGGGTCCGCTCGTACGCGTAGAGGCCGCCGGCCCACACCGCCGAGGTCACCACGGCGCCGCCGAGCGCCCACAGCCACGGGCGTCGCGGCCCAGGGGCCTTCGTCCGCGGGGGCTCCACCACGAGCACCTGGCCGGTCGGGAAGTCGACGCCGCCCACCAGTTCCGGCTCGGAGATCACGCGTCGCCCCTATCTGCCGACCCGGGCGCCGGTGTCGGCGCCACCTCGTACGCGGTCGCCCCGCGTGGCTCCGGCGCGCTCAGCAGGGCCTGTTCCTGGCTGTACGCACGGAGGTAGCCGACCACCGTGTTGGTGACCGCCACCAGCGGCACCGCCACCACCGCACCGCCGATGCCGGCGGTCAGTCCGCCGGCCGCGACCGCGAGGACGACGGCGAGCGGGTGGACCCGGACCGCCCGGCCCAGGATGAACGGCTGGAGGACATGGCCCTCGATCTGCTGCACGGCGAGGACCACGATGAGCACCATCAGGGCGGTGAACACCCCGTTGGTGACCAGGGCGACCACGACCGCGAGCGCGCCGGAGATGACGGCGCCGACCAGCGGGATGAAGGCGAAGAGGAAGATGAACACGGCGAGCGGGACGGCCATCGGGACATCGAGGAAGTAGAGCCCGAGGCCGATGAAGACCGCGTCGATCAGCGCGACGAGCACCGTGCCGCGCACATACGCGGTCAGCGTCCGCCAGGCCCGGGGCCCGGCGCCCGCGACGCCGGGGCGGGCCTGGGCGGGCACCAGCTTCAGCGTCCACTGCCAGACCTTCTTGCCGTCGTACAGCAGGAAGAGCGTGGAGAACATCGCGAGCAGGATGCCGGTCAGCGCCTCGACGATCACGGTCACGCCCTGGAGTCCGGCGGAGGTGATCTGCTCGGTATTGGCACCGACGGTGTCGCTGAGGTTCTTGGCGATGTCGTTGATCTGCTTCTCGGTCACGTGGAACGGACTGTCGAGCAGCCACTGCTTGAGCTCTTCGATGCCGTCCCGGACCCGGTCGGACAGGTTGTCGATGTTGTCCATGACCTGCCAGACCACGAACCAGCCGACGAGACCCATGATCACGAAGCCGGCGACGGCCGTGACGGCCGTGGCCACTCCGCGCGGCAGCCCGGCCCGGCGCAGCCACTTCACGGTGGGCTGGAGCAGCGCGGTGATGAGCAGCGCCGCGACGAAGGCGAGGACGACCAGCTGGACCGAGCTGATCACCTTCATCAGCACCCAGACCGTGCCGGCGAGCACAAGCAGCCGCCAGCCGGCCTCGGCCGCGACCCTCATGCCCCACGGGATCGCGGCGACCGGGTCGGGTCGCGCGGCGACGGCGGGGGCGTAGTCCGGCGGCGCGGGCACGGAGACGGCGGTGCTCCCGGTCCACGGCGCCCGCCGCCCGGGCCACCGCGCGGACTGGAACGACGCGCCCTTGGGGTGCGGTTCCCCGTCGAAGGCCGCCTCGGCCTCGCCAGTGGGCCCGTGGCCCGGCGCCTCGGCCGCCGGCTCACCGGCGGCCTGTCCCGTGGCCGGCCCGGGGCCGGGCTCGCGCCCGGGTTCGGCCGGGGATCCGGACGTACCGTTCGTGGCGTCGAGTCCGCCGGCGCTCTCCGTACGCGCGCGGCGCTCGTCCAGGCGGTCGCCCATGCGACTCAGGCCGTCGCCCAGCCGGTTCAGCCATCCTGGCAGTCTGGACATGATCTTCCCTCTTCCCCCCGCTCACTCCCCCGGGGAGCCCGTGGACCAGAACCTACACGCATGAAGCCCCCCACCGTAGGACGGTGGGGGGCTCCACAAGGTTGAGCTCGCCGGTCTAGTACCAGCGGTTGGCCTGCCAGAACGACCACGCGCCGCAGGGGCTGTCGTAGCGGTTGTTCATGTAGCTCAGGCCCCACTTGATCTGGGTGGCCGGGTTCGTCTGCCAGTCGGCGCCTGCCGTCGACATCTTCGAACCGGGGAGAGCCTGGACGAGACCGTACGCGCCCGAAGACGGGTTGGTCGCGCGGTAGTTCCAGCCGGACTCGTGGTCCACGATGTTGCTGAAGCACTGGAACTGCGAGGCCGGGATCATCTGGCGCGCGATCGCCTTGACCTCGGCGATGGAGTACGAGCCCTGGGCGGAGAAGCTCGACGCGTCGCGGACCGAGGAGCGTTCGGCGCGCTCGGCGGCCTCCTTGCGCTCCTGCTCCGCCTTGTCGGCGGCCTTCTTCTTCGCCTCGGCGTCCTTGGCGGCCTGGATGCGGGCCGCTTCCTCCGCGGACTTCTTCACGGCCGAGTCGGCCGCGGCGGCCTGGACGGCGGCCTGCTCCGAGAGCGAGGAGACCTGTACCTGGGCCTGCTCGCCCGCGGGGATGTCCGCGAGCAGCGTGGTGTCGGCCGCGGTGGCCTCGAAGTTGTCGTCCGAGGGCTGGGTGTTGCCCGAGGCAACACCCACGACGGCGCCGACGGTGGTGACCGCAGTGGCCGAAGCCACCGCGAATCCCCGGACCGAGATCCGGCTCACACGGTTTCCTTCCAGCATCGCCCACGCAGGTGACCAAGCGGGCGAAATCGTGCCCCTGGCGCTGGTCTCCGACGAAATGGGTCACAGAAGACACGGGCCCGTGGTGCTGTGGGCGGCATACGGCGAACGGTTGTTGAGTTGTGTGGTGCGGCACCCCTGAAGGTGCACGTGTGCCGTATGCGGGGCCTGACGGAAGCAAGACTCTGCCGGACGCCGACGCCGCAAGGCAATTCTGCGTTGCGTGTGAAAGCTCACACCTCGTAAGTCACAGGGGTTTTGGTCGAATCAGCGGACAGCACGACGCCGCCCGGCTAAGCTCCTGCGCTTTGCCGGGCGGCGCCAACTCCCGTACGGGTACGGGAGTGTACGAAACGGGTCAGATCTGGCCGTCCTCCAGCATCTCGGTCACGAGCGCGGCGATCTGCGAGCGCTCCGAGCGGGTCAGGGTCACGTGGGCGAAGAGCGGGTGCCCCTTCAGCTTCTCGACCACGGCGACGACCCCGTCGTACCGGCCGACCCGGAGGTTGTCGCGCTGGGCGACGTCATGGGTCAGCACCACGCGGGAGTTCGCCCCAATCCGGGACAGAACGGTCAACAGAACGTTCCGCTCCAGGGACTGGGCCTCGTCCACGATGACGAACGCGTCGTGGAGGGAGCGGCCCCGGATGTGAGTGAGCGGCAGGACCTCCAGCATCCCGCGGCCGAGCACCTCCTCGATGACCTCACGGCTCGCCACCGCCGAGAGCGTGTCGAAGACCGCCTGCGCCCAGGGGCTCATCTTCTCGGCCTCGCTGCCCGGCAGATAGCCGAGCTCCTGGCCGCCGACCGCGTACAGCGGACGGAACACCATCACCTTCTGGTGCTGCCGGCGCTCCAGGACCGCCTCCAGGCCCGCGCAGAGCGCCAGCGCGGACTTGCCCGTGCCCGCCCGGCCGCCCATCGAGATGATGCCGACGTCCGGGTCGAGGAGCAGATCGAGCGCGATCCGCTGCTCGGCGCTGCGGCCCCGGATGCCGAACGCCTCCCGGTCGCCCCGCACCAGCCGGACGTTGCCCTCCGCCGTGATCCGGCCGAGCGCCTTGCCCCGCTCGGACTGCAGGACCAGGCCCGTGTGCACCGGGAGCTCGGCGGCCTCCGGGACGTACAGCGTGTCCTGGTCGTAGAGGATGTCCACCTGGTCCGCGGAGAGGGCCAGTTCGGACATTCCGGTCCAACCGGAGTCCGTGATGGCGAGCTCCGCGCGGTACTCCTCGGCGAGGAGACCGACCGAGGACGCCTTGATGCGCAGGGGCAGGTCCTTGGAGACGACCGTGACGTCGTACCCCTCGGCCTGGAGATTCCGCGCGACCGCCAGAATCCGTGAGTCGTTGTCCCCCAACCGGTAGCCGGCCGGGAGCACGCCGGGGTCGGAATGGTTCAGTTCGACACGCAGGGTCCCGCCCAGGTCCCCGATGGGGAGCGGCGAGTCCAGGCGTCCGTACCGGACCCGGAAGTCGTCCAGGAGGCGCAGGGCCGCCCGGGCGAAGTAGCCGAGCTCGGGGTGGTGCCGCTTGGCCTCCAACTCGGTGACCACGACGATCGGGAGCACGACCTCGTGCTCGTCGAAGCGGGACACGGCGTTGGGGTCGGCCAGCAGGACGCTGGTGTCGAGAACATAGGTGCGCCTGTCGGACAAGCGGCGCTTAGTGCTGGTCACCACGGAAGGACAGACCCCCTTTGACGACCCTTGTGAGGTCGGGGCGCGACGGAAGCGGTGTCGCTGCGGGATGGGACCGGGCTCTGGCCACGATGCGCGGGCCGAGCTCCGGCCCTCCGCTCCGTCCGTACATGTCCTGCACGGTCGTCCTGGTGCAACGGGCCTCCCGGGTGGCGGTCTCCGTGCCGCTCACTCTGGAAGGGGTATTCCCTCGAACACCGTCAGCCATGCCATGGCATATGACGACGTGTTCGTGAACAGAGTCGAACGTCCGGTGATCGCTCCGCGGCGGACTCCGGCTTCTTCCGTCAGTTGCCGTAGCGGCGGTGGCGCGCGGCGTAGTCGCGCAGAGCCCGGAGGAAGTCGACCTTGCGGAAGGCCGGCCAGTGGACCTCGCAGAAGTAGTACTCGGAGTGCGCGCTCTGCCAGAGCATGAATCCGGACAGCCGCTGCTCACCGCTCGTACGGATCACCAGGTCCGGGTCGGGCTGGCCGCGCGTGTAGAGGTGCTCGGAGATGTGTTCGACGTCGACGATCTCCGCGAGCTCCTCGAAGCTCGTCCCCTTGTCCGCGTGCTCCAGGAGCAGCGAGCGGACGGCGTCCGCGATCTCCTGGCGGCCGCCGTAACCCACGGCGACGTTGACGAGTATCCCCGTGTTGTCGTGGGTGGACTGCTCGGCTTCCTTCAGCACCGACTGGGTGCGGGCGGGCAGCAGGTCGAGCGTGCCCACGTGGTTGACCCGCCAGCGGCCGTCGGAGGCCAGGGCGCGCACCGCGTCCTCGATGATGGCGAGCAGCGGGCGGAGCTGGTCCTCGGGCCGGTTCAGGTTGTCCGTGGAGAGCATCCAGAGCGTGACGACCTCGACGTCGGTCTCGGCGCACCAGCCGAGCAGCTCCTGGATCTTGTCCGCGCCGGCCTTGTGGCCCTGCTCGGGGGTTCCTCCGGAGGCCTTGGCCCAGCGCCGGTTGCCGTCGAGGATCACACCGATGTGCTTGGGCACCTGGGCATGGTCGAGGCGGCCTTCCACCCGGCGTGCGTAGAGCCCGTACACCAGGTCGCGCAGGTTCACTGTTCTTAACCCCTCCATGCTGCGGCGGTCCCCGAAGCCGACACATTACTGCGGACGGGTAACAGGCTCCCAGCCCGGGACTGTCACAAGTACGTGATAAGCAGAGATACGTGACTGATTCCCCCCTGTACCGCGCCTCCGCGGACCGCTACGAGCACATGGAGTACCGCCGCACCGGCCGCAGCGGACTCAAGCTCCCCGCCGTCTCCCTCGGTCTGTGGCACAACTTCGGCGACGACCGCGCGCTCGACGCGCAGCGCGCGATCCTGCGCCGCGCCTTCGACCTCGGTGTCACCCACTTCGACCTGGCGAACAACTACGGGCCGCCGCCCGGCTCGGCCGAGCTGAACTTCGGCAAGATCTTCGCCCAGGACTTCGCGCCCTACCGGGACGAGCTGATCGTCTCGACGAAGGCCGGCTATCTGATGCACCCCGGCCCGTACGGCGAGTGGGGCTCCCGCAAGTACCTGATGTCCTCGCTCGACGCCTCGCTGAAGCGGATGGGCCTCGACTACGTCGACATCTTCTACTCGCACCGCTTCGACCCGCACACCCCGCTGGAGGAGACGATGGGGGCGCTCGCCTCCGCCGTCCAGCAGGGCAAGGCGCTGTACGTCGGCGTCTCCTCCTACAACAGCGAGCAGACCACCGAGGCCGCGCGGATCCTCAAGGAGATGGGTGTCCCGGCGCTCATCCACCAGCCGTCGTACTCGATGATCAACCGCTGGACCGAGGAGGACGGCCTCCTCGACACGCTGGAGGCGGCCGGCATGGGCTGCATCTCCTTCGTGCCGCTGGCCCAGGGGCTGCTCACCAACAAGTACCTGAAGGGCATCCCGGAGGGCTCGCGGGCCACCCAGGGCAAGTCCCTCGACCCGAACCTGCTCTCCGACGAGGTGCTGCGGCGGCTGCGCGGCCTGGCCGACATCGCCGAGCGCCGCGGACAGTCGCTGGCGCAGCTCGCGCTGTCGTGGGTGCTGCGAGACGAGCGGATGACCTCCGCGCTGATCGGCGCGTCCAGCGTCGGGCAGCTGGAGGAGAACGTGGCGGCGCTGGCCGGGCCGCCGCTGACGGAGGAGGAGCTGAAGGAGATCGACTCCTTCGCCGTGGACACCGAGGGCACCAACATCTGGGCCGGACGGAACTGACCTCCGGCCCCGGGCACGGCCCGGGAACAGAAAACGGGCCGGTCCGTGGGGGGGGATACGGACCGGCCCGAGGGGGGGTTTCCACCATAACCCTTAAGAAGGGGGCCTGCGTGCCACGCGTCGCCAATGGTCTCTCCCGGAATTGCCGGAGCCCAGTCGGGACAAGGGCCGTGGGGCCCGCTGGCGGGTTTGCGCCCCGGCGTGGCGGCGGGTTCCGTACCTCCCAAGAGGGACCCCCGGGGACGGGCCCGCGGTTGACGGTCAGGCGGCCTGGGCGGCCTTGCGGGCGAGGATCTCTGTCATGAAGCGGGCGCCCCACTCCCCCAGCGGCAGCAGCGCCGTGTTCAGCGCCTCGCCGAGGTCTGTGAGGGAGTACTCCACCCGGGGCGGGACCTCCCGGTAGATCTCCCGGTGGACGATGCCGTCCGCCTCCAGCTCGCGCAGCTGCTGGATCAGCACCTTCTCGCTGACGCCGGCGATCCGCCGCCTGAGCTCCCCGAAGCGGGTCGCGCCGTGCGCGTGCAGCGCCCACAGGATCAGCGGCTTCCACTTGCCGCCGACGACGTCGACGGCGGCGTCGAGCCCGCAGTCGTACTCGGTCTTCCCCTTGGCCATGGCCAACTCCTCGATTCGTCCCGACGGTTCGGTCAAGCCGGACAGGTCCTGACCTATTCCTCTCCTACGGTCGGAGCATGACAACCTCCACCCCACCACAGGTGAGCTGGGCGCAGGCCGACGCCCGCAGGATCCACCGGCAGTTCCTGGACGAACCGGCCGACGCCCCGCCGGCGGCGGTGGCCGCCGCGATGCTCGGCGCGCACGCCCAGGTCCTCTCGGCCGCCGAGCTGTCCGTGGCGCTGCGTACGGCGGAGGCGACGCGGGCGGAGGTGCGCGCGGCGCTCTGGGAGGACCGCACGCTGGTCAAGACGTACGGCCCGCGCGGCACCGTGCACCTGCTGCCGGCCGCCGATCTGCCGCTGTGGACGGGGGCGCTCTCCGCGATCCCGGCCGGGGCGAACCCGGTGCCGCCGGACGTCCGGATGACGGCGGCGCAGACGGACGAGGTCCTGGCGGCGATCGCGGACGCGCTGACGGGTGTGGAGCTGACCGCGGACGAGCTGACCGACGCGATCGTGGAGCGCACGGGCTCCTGGGCGGGCGACCGGGTGATGGAGGCCTTCCAGGACAAGTGGCCCCGCTGGCGGCAGATCACTCATACGGCCGCCCATCGCGGGGTGCTGTGCTTCGGCCGCGACAAGAGCCGGAAGGTCACGTACACCAACCCCGGGGTGCGGCCGGCGGACGGGACCCGGGCGCTCGGCGAGCTCGTGGAGCGCTATCTGTACGCGTACGGCCCCGCGACCCCGCAGCACTTCGCCAAATGGCTGGCGGCCCCGGTCGGCTGGGCCACCGGGCTCTTCGCCGGCCTGGCGGGCGACGGGCGGATCGAGGAGGTGTCGTTCGAGGGCGCGGCGGGCTGGGTGCTCGCCGGCGACACGGTGTTCCCGGCCGGTCCGGCGCGCGGGGTGCGGCTGCTGCCGTACTTCGACGCCTTCACGATCGCCTCCCAGCCGCGCGAGCGGCTCTTCCCGGGTGACGCGTACCGGCGGGCGTTGGCGCGCGGTCAGGCCGGGAACTTCCCCGTGCTGCTGGTCGACGGGGTCGTCGCCGGGGTGTGGCACCAGCGGAGGTCCGGGAAGCGGATCACGGTGACGGTCGAGCCGCTGAAGCGACTGTCCGCGGCGCGGCTGCGGGGGCTGGAGGCGCAGGCCGAACGGGTCGGGGCGGTCCTGGAGGGGACGCCGGAGCTGGTGATCGGCACGGTGACGGTGGGCCCCCACGCGTGAGTCCGAGGGCGGGCGGCGCATGCGGCGGCCCATGGCAGCCGCGCGCGCCACAAGAGCCGGCCGGGCTGTCACCCCGCCCGACGACGCAGCAGCGTCACCCCGTCCCCCTCCGCCACCAGCTCGTACCCGTACACCTGACGTGCCAGATTCAGCTCCGCCTCCTGCACGTCGAGGCGGTACGGCCAGTGCCCCTGCGAGACCAGCCAGCCCTGCGGCGCCACCCGGTCATGGACGATCCACTCCGCGGTGGGCTGCGGAATGAAGCTCAAGGGGGACGACCCCGGCTTCCCGTCCACCGGGTACGTCGGGAAGACCACGACCGTGCAGCGCGACGTGAGCTGCGGCACGAGCCGGTTGGAGGCGGCCACCGTCGCCCCGTCGGGGATCCGCGCCAACAGCGCGCGGGCGGTCTCGACGTGCGGGTCGGTGCGCCAGGTCGACACCGCCGCCACCTGCGCGAGCGGAAAGGCCGGCACCAGGACCGCCGTCACCGCGAGGACGGTGGCGAGCGAGGCCCGTAGCTGACGGACCCGGAGCGGATACGGCTCATGCCGCCACACGGACAGCGCGTCGATGAGACCGGCGAAGACGACCGGCATCAGGATCGCGCTGTAGTGAAACGCCGTGCCCCAGTGGGTGCTGCTCATGGAGAGCAGGCGCCAGGCGAGGGTGGGGACGGCGATCAGCGCGAGCGGTGAACGCAGGGCCAGCAGGGCGGACGGGGCGAAGATCAGGACCAGGGTGACCGCCTTGACCTCGGGCTGCAGCGCGTCGATCGGAAGCATGGCGAGGGTGGCGAGCAGGGAGCCCTCGGTGTCGGGGAGGTGGGCGCCGTACACGTACTCCCCGACCGGGTTGACGGCGGGGAGCAGCACCTTGACCGCGAGGAGCGAGCCGAGCAGCCCGCCCACGGCGGTCACGAGACCGAGCCGGCGCGGGCCCCTGACGGCGATGTACACGCCGATGGCGGCCACGGTGAGCCCGAGGTCCTCCTTGACGAACAGCATCGGTACGGCCCAGGCGACCGCGGCGCCCCAGCGCCGCCGGCCGAGCGCTTCGAGGGAGAACGCGAGCAGGGGTACGGCGAGGGCGATCTCGTGGAAGTCGAAGACGGCGGCGGAGGCGATGCCCCAGCTCAGCCCGTATGCGGCGGCGACCGCATGGGCCGCCCAGGTGCCGAGCACCCGCTGGGCCCAGCGCGCGAGCGGCACGACGGCCAGGGCGAGCAGGGCGGACTGGGCGACGAGCAGACACGTCGCGGAGGGCCAGATCCGGTAGAGCGGCGCGAGGAGGGCGAGGAGGGGGTGGAAGTGGTCACCGAGGAGGTTGAAGTCCTCGCCGCGCAACGGGACGACCGGGGCGCGGAGTTCGGCGTAGGCGCGGACGGCCTGCTCGAAGATGCCGAGGTCGTAGCCGGTGGAGCGCAGGAGGAAGTGGCGGCGCACGGCGACGGTCGCGTACAGCAGGCACAGGGCGGCGGCCCAGGCCCAGGGCAGCAGGGCGGGCCTTCGCGGCGAGAGGGCGGCGGGCTCCTCGGAGGCCGGTCGGGCTTTCGCGGTCGGTTCGGACGGATCACCTGACAGGTCCGGCATATCACCGGTCTTTGTCCACATATATGCGGATGCTAGGGCGTAGCGGCGAACGCTCCCATGAGCACGCCCAACAGCGCGCCGCCGATCATGAACGGCCCGAACGGGATCGCGGACTTCCGGCTGCCGCGCCGTGCGAGGACGAGGCCGAACCCGTACAGCGATCCGAGGAGGAACCCCGCGAAGGCCCCGGCGAAGAGGACACCCCAGCCGTACCAGCCGAGGACCGCCCCGAGGGAGAGCGCGAGCTTCACGTCTCCGAAGCCCATGCCGTTCGGATGAATGAGGAACAGCACGAGGTAGCCGCCGCCCAGGGCGAGTGCGCCGAGCAGCGCGTGGAGCCAGGAGCCGGCCTCGTACGGCAGGAGTTGGGCACCGAGGAGGAGCAGCGGCGTGGCGGCGGCGAGCGGGAGCGTGAGCTGGTCGGGCAGCCGGTGGACGCGGATGTCGACGGTCGCCAGGAGCACGGCGAAGGGCGCGTACAGGAGCCAGACCGCCAGTTCGGGGCGGGGGCCGGTGGCGGCGGCGAGGGCGGCGCAGGCGAGGGCGGTGACGAGGGACGGGGCGAAGGGGCGCACCGCTGGGACTGTGGGGGCCGCGCAGGCGCCGCACCCGGGGCCGCCGAGCCAGCCGCGCGCGGGCCCCGCCAGAGCGTGCCCGGCGGGGCAGTCGTCCCGCCACCGCTCCCCCGGCTCGACCGACAGCCGGTACGCGGCGCGGGGCACGAACAGTCCGACGCCCGCGCCCCACAGGGCGGCGACGGAGATCAGCATGGCGAACACCCGCCGCACCCTACCCAGCCCTGCCGCTACCGTCTCCCCTATGGGGAGACCGGGGAAATGGCGCGACGGAGCGGGCACACTGACCTTTCCCGAGGGGTCGGTCGAGCTGGAGATCGCGGCCTCCTACCGGGCCCGGCGCCGGGGCCTGCTCGGCCGGGACGGCATCACGGGCGCCCTGCTCATCACCCCGACGAACAGCGTGCACACCTTCGGCATGCGCTTCGCCATCGACGTCGCCTATCTGGACCGGTCGTTCACCGTCCTCGACGTGGTCACGATGAGGCCGGGCAGGCTCGGCATGGTCCGCCCGCGGGGCCGGCACGTGCTGGAGGCGGAGGGCGGCGCGATGGCGGGCTGGGGACTGCGGCCGGGCGTACGGGTCACGGCGGTCCCGAACCGAGCAGAGTGAAGGCGCCGTAGCCGGCGGAGGCGAGGGCGAGCCCGGCGAGGACCAGGACCCGGTTCCGCACCCGGAGCCGTACGAGCGCCACCGCCGCCGGAAGCAGCAGTCCGAACGCGGGCATCATCAGACGCGGCCGGGAGCCGAAGTACGCGGCGCCGATCAGCGAGACGACCACGACGGCGATGGTGTACACGAGCAGCGGCAGAGGCTGCTCCTGCCGTACGCAGAGGACCACCAGCCACCCGAGCAGGCCGAGCGCCGCGCACAGTCCGAGGGCGGCGAGCGGCGGCAGACCCCAGATGAAGCGGGCGAGGGCGACCCCGCCGTCGATGGAGTTCCCCCAGGCGGCCTGGACGTCGAAGTAGGCGGTGGGACTGGACTCCCGCACCCCCACATAGACGATGTACGCGAGCCAGCCCAGGGGGGCGATCAGCACCCCGGCCACCATGCGGGCCGGCAGCTTGCGTTCGCGGACGATGGTGACGAGCGCGGTGATCCCGATGGCGGCGATGAGCGCGGCGGCGGTCGGCCGGGTCAGCCCGGCGAACACGCAGAGCACACCGGCCAGGATCCAGCGGTCGCGCAGCACGGCCAGGATCGACCAGGCGGCGAGGGCGGTGAAGAGCGTCTCCGTGTACGCCATCGACTGCACGAACGCCGTCGGGTAGACGCCCCAGAGGACGGCGAGGACGACACCGGCCTGTCGGCCCGCCGCATGGCTGCCGACGGCGTAGATGCCCCAGGCGGCGGCGAGCGAGGCGGCCCACGAGACGAGCAGGCCGGCGGTGGCGGCGTCGACGGGGAGGACAGTGGACAGGGCCCGTTCGAGCGCCGGGAAGAGGGGGAAGAAGGCGAGGTCGGAGTGGACGCTCCCGTTCGGGAGCGTGACCTGGTAGCCGTAGCCGTTCTCCGCGATGCGGACGTACCAGACCGCGTCCCAGCGGCCCGACAGCCGGTGCCACCCGTCCTTGCCCACCACGGCGGCGGCGACGGCGAGCACCGCGAGGCCGATGACGCGGGTGGCGGCGTAGCCGCCGAGGGCGGCGGCGAGCGATTCCGGGGGACGGGGCCGGTCTGGGGACATGCGCTCGATTATGTCGGTGTCACTCCCACGGGATCCGCCGAGGCCGCGCGCCCACCCGCGCTCAGCCGCCGGGTCGGATCCTGCCGAACCTCGCCGCCATGACGGGACCGAGCTGCTCGACGATGGCGTAGCCGGGCTCGTCGGGGTACGGCAGGTCGTTGAGGAACGAGGTGACGATCACCTCGTCGACGGCGAGGACCCCGCGGCCGCTCTGCTCCTCCAGGAAGTCCAGCGTGCGGCGCCAGTCGGCCGCCGCCGGGTCCTCCCCGAGGAAGGAACGCACGGTGTTCTGGACGACGTCCCAGAAGAACACGTGCGGCAGCACACCCCCCTGGTGGAAGACATGCGCGTCGAACGCGCTCCGGAACTCGGGGATCCGGGTCACGAGATCACTGACCAGTTGCACGCTCGGGGTCGTCGTTGTCATCAGCAGTCCACTCCGAAGGAGTCCTGGCACCCGTTCGCACCAGGATGCGGCATGAGCGCGGAGGTTATCCACAGGGGGTGCGAACGTTCGCCCGTCCGTGGATCGTTGGAGCCATGGAGGAGTTGTCGAAACTGGCCCGCGGCGGGGTGCTCCTGACCGAGTGGGCGTATGCGGCGGGCTGGGGCGGGGGCCGACTGGGGAGGCGGCTGCGCGAGGAGGGGTGGCAACGGATCTGCCGGGGGGCCTGGGCCGTCCCGGGGAAGGAGGTGGAATGGAAGGTCAGGGCGAGGGCGGTCCAGCCGCTGCGTCCGGAACTGGTGTGCAGCCATGGCACGGCGGCGGCACTGCACCGGGTCGAGGTCCTGGGCGCGACCGGGGAGGTACTGGAGTTCACCGCGCGGCGGCGGGGTGGGGGCGCAGCCGGGCGGGCGGACCTGCGCGTCCACACGACAGGGCGCCTCACCGACGGGGACACCTGCGTCCGGGCGGGGCTGCGGGTGACGAGCCCCGTGCGGACGGTCGGCGACCTCATGCGGAGCTGTGGCAGCCGGGAGGAGGCGGTGGTCGCGGCGGACTCGGCGCTGTCCCGGCGTACGGTCCGGGGCATACGCCGAGAGCCGATCGTCCTCCACGACGACCTGACCACCGAGCTGACCCCACGTGGCCCTGGTGCGGCCCGGGCGCGCCGCTGGCTGCCGCTGACGGCGGCGGCCTCCGGCTCCCCCGCGGAGACGGTCGCCCGCCTCCGCATGCACGACGCCGGCCTCCACCCGGAGTGCCAGCCCCTCCTCCGCTCGCGCTCCGGCCGCGCCCTCCACCCGGACTTCTTCTTCCGCGAGGCGGGCCTCGCCATCGAGATCGAGGGCTACGCCTTCCACGGAACGCGCCATGCCCACGACCGCGACGTCCGCCGCTTCAACGAACTGGCGGACTGCCCGGGTGTACGACGGGTGCTGCGCTTCACGGCGGCGGACGTCTTCCGCCGCCCGGAGGCGCTGATCGCGACGATCCGCTCGGCGCTGGGGCACTTGGCGGCGGGGGCCTGAGGGATCGCCGAAAAACTTCCCGGAGACCTGTCACACCTCCGTGCGCGGATCCGTCAGTGCTGTGAAGACGGCAAGCAGGCCGACGCAGAGGAGAGCAGCCATGACGAACCCGAACCCCTCCATCTCCCGGATGCCCAACCCCGGTGATTTCGTGCCCGAGCTGGCGGACGTCAGTGCCGCGCTGTTCCGGGCGACGGGCAACCGCTCGGTGCCGCGCTCCACGATGAGCCTGGTCCACCTGCGCGCCGGGCAGATCGTCGGCAACACCTACCTGACCATCCTGAACACCGCCTTCCTGCGCAAGGCCGGCGTGTCCGAGGAGCGCATCACCGCCGTCTCCTCCTGGCAGGACGCCCCGTACTTCACCGACGCCGAGCGCGCCGCCCTCGCCCTGGTCGAGGCCACCCTCCAGCCCGCCCCGCACGGCAAGGAGCGCGTCTCCGACGAGCTGTACGCCGAGGTGGCCGAGCACTACGACGAGAAGGCGCTGGCCACCCTGACCATCGCGATCGGCCAGATCAACTTCTTCATCGCCCTCGCCGTCATCGGCAAGCCCCAGCCGGTCACCACCCTCGCCGACGAGCAGTGGGACTGACCCGATGTAGGGTCTCACCGCTCGCGGCACAGGCGGTGCGCGTTGACCAGCGCTTCTTCCCCTGTCTCAGGTCGATGGCATAGCCGCTCAGTCTCACGAACGTGGCATTTCCTCACGGGCGCGGGCGCCTGTCCGGATCTGGCGGGGCAGGGCTGCTGGTCGAGGGGCTTCGGTCGGCTACTGCTTCTTGGTGAAGCTGCCGGTGTCGACCTCTCTGAGGCGAACGGTTTTGCCTTTGTGTTCGGCGACCTGGTCCAGCAAGGCGATGCCCGCGGTGTTGTCGTGCGCGCCGGCGGCGAGGACGATGACGGCGATGACCAGGACAGAACGTCTATGGCCAGTGCCCGCTTCCGGCCCGGCACCCTCTTCGCGACGTCGCGGCCGGGAACGTCGAGAACGTAGCGGACGCCATCAGGCGCGCACCTGACGAGACGTCTCCACGCTGCCGAATGGCATCGTCCCAGCGGCCGTGCAGCTGCGCGGCCGCTGGGACCGCACAGACCACACACAGCGGTGTCTCGTGGACCGCCCGGGTGAATGTGCTGCCGACGGGGTCCATGAGAGCTCGGCTCGGCCAGGTAGCCGGGCATACTGCGCGAATGTCTGCGCCTGAGAAAATTACCCCGCTCATCCACCAAACATGGAAAGATACGGATCTACCTCAGGAATGGCAGAAGTGGTCTGATTCCTGGCGACTGCATCACCCCGACTGGGGGTACCGATTGTGGACCGACGCGGACAATCGCGCATTCCTCCAGGAGCACTATCCGTGGTTCCTGCCGGTCTACGACGGCTATCCCGAAGCGATCATGCGGGCCGACGCAGTTCGCTATTTCCTGCTCGACCATTTCGGCGGGCTGTACGTGGATCTGGACTTCGAGTGTCTCAGCCCGGTCTCCGGAATCCTTGACGGGCACGAGCTTGTCCTCGGCTGCGAGCCCGAGGCGCACACCCAGCTCCTTCTGGCCCGCCAGCGCGGATTCGGCCGCATCGTCGGCAACGCGTTCATCGCGTCACGGCCAGGCCACCCCTTCTGGGCCCATGTCCACCGCCAACTGGTCAGTGCCCACAAGCTGCCCAGCACCCTGGACGCGACGGGCCCGTTCTTCCTCACCAGAGCGATCGACAGCACCCCGGAGCCCGACTCGATCACGGTTCTCGGCCCGGAGGTCCTGTACCCCAAGGTGAGTCCGTACGCGACAGAGCTGTTCGGCCCGCAGGAAGCCGACTACGACCGCGCGTACGCCGTGCACCACTGGTCGGACAGCTGGGCGTGCGACACCTCCGGGACGCCGCGGGTCTCGGTCGGCAAGCGGTTTCCGTTCTGGGCGAGCCAGGAGCTGCAACCGGTCGCCGACGGTCAGCTCACCCTCGACGCGCAGCGTCGCCGCTGGGCCTCGGGCGCGCCCGCGCCGACGGTGTCGTGCCTGATGGTGACCAAGGACCGCTCGGCGACGGCGCGACGGGCGATCACATGCTTCCGTGACCAGACCTACCCGAACCTGGAGCTGGTTGTCGTGGAGGACGGCACGGGGGACGCCCTCGAGCAGCACATCCGCGACCTAGGCGACTCCCGGATCCGCTATCACCGGCTCCCCCCGGAGGGGCGGACGTTGGGCGAACTGCGCAATGAGGCGGTGGACCGGGCCACCGGGCCCTACGTGTGCCAGTGGGACGACGACGACCTTTATGACCCGGAGCGCGTCGAGACGCAGATGGCGGCGATTCTCGCGCTCGGCGCCGAGGCGTGCTTCCTCGCCCGAGAGCAACTGTGGTGGCCCGCCCGCCGCAAGCTCGCGGTCTCCTGCGCACGGGTCTGGGAAGGGTCGATGGTGTGTGCGAAGGACCGGCTCCCGCGCTACCCGGCGCAACGCCGGGGCGAGGACACCCCAGTGGCGGAGGAGGTGGTCCGGACCTGCCGGGTCGTATCGGTTGACGCGCCCGAGCTGTACACGTACGTGTGCCACGGGAGCAATACGTTCAACGAGTCCCATTTCGCGGAGCACTTCGACGTGGCGACCGAGATCTGGGCCGAACCCGGTGCTTACGCGGAGCGGTTGCTGGCCATGGCGACTCGGCTGCCGATCGAGCCCGGGGACATCGCCCATGCGGAGGCCGGCGCCCCCACCGCCCGAACCACCGAGCGGACACAACGGCCGGCCGTCGAGCCCGCGACGGCCCCGGCAAGTGAGCGACCCCTCGTACTGGTGCTCACCCCGCTCAAGGACGCGGCCGCGTTCCTGCCCGGCTACCTGGACCGCCTTCGCAGGCTGGACTACCCGCGCGAGGCCATCTCGTTGGGTCTGCTGGAGGGCGACAGCCGGGACACGACACCGGAACTGCTCCAGCAGGTCCTGCCCGAACTTGAGGCGGAGTACCGGCGGGTTACCCTCGTACGCCGCGACTTCGGCCTCCAGTTGACCGGGCCCCGTTGGGAGCCCGGCATCCAGCGCCGACGCCGGTCGGTGCTGGCCAAGGCGCGAAACCATCTGCTCTCCCAAGCCCTCGTCGACGAGGAGTGGGTGCTGTGGCTCGACGTCGATGTCACCGGCTACCCGGCCGATCTGATCCAGCGTCTGCTCGGCGCTCGCAAGGACATCGTCGTCCCGCACTGCGCCACCGCGCTCGGTGGGCCTACGTACGATCTCAACACCTTCGTCCTTCACCCGAAGGCCGGCACGCTCAACTGGTCCCAGTGGCTGCGTGACGGCATCCTTCAGCCCCCCAGGGGGTTCGGCCGGACGTACCTCGAGGAGTTGCGCGGGCAAGGACTCCTGCGCGTCGACTCGGTCGGCGGCACCACATTGCTGGTACGCGCCGACCTTCATCGTGACGGCCTGATCTTCCCGTCCTTCCCCTACCAGCACCTCATCGAGACCGAAGGGTTTGCCGCGATGGCCCGGGACATGGGCAGCGCCTGCTGGGCGCTGCCCGACCTGGAAGTACTGCATCCGCATCACGCCCAGGCACCTGCGGCCACCGAGGCCGTCCCGGTGCCCTGATCCAGGGCCACAGGGCCGTCGGCACAGCCTGTACGCCTACCAGACGCCCCTCACAGAGAGTGCCCGTTTTGACACGGTTGGTAGGCAATCTTACGGTGGCACTACTGCCCTGCCGTGGAGTTCACCGGCATCCCAGGGCAGCTCCCCCACCCACAACAGAAAGGCGCCACCGTGAAAGCGCGCGCCATCACTTCCCTAGCGCTTCCTGCCGCACTGGCCACCGCCGGACTGCTCGGCACCGCGGAGGCGGCGTACGCCGCCCTCGGTCCGAACACGACAGCCTCGGCGTCGTACGGGCAGCACATACAGCCGCTGGGTGACGTCACCCTCACCCCGGGGGCGGAACACCCCTGCCCGCCGTTCGCCAACGTCACGATCACGGATTACGGGCACTGCTGCACGCCCGTTGGCAACATCACGATCCCGGACTACGGGCACTGCTGCACGCCCGTCGGCAACATCACGATCCCGGACTACGGGTACTGCCGCGAGCACGACCACGACCACGACCAGCACGGGCCCCACAGGCCCGACCACTGGCCCGACTACGGGTCGCTGGAGCGCCACAGCTAGCACGTGGTCCAGCAGGACTGCTCCGGCGTGGCCCCGGAACGGGGGGCCACGCCGGGCCTGTCGAGCGCGACCACCCATCACGCGGATCTTCTTCCTTCCCGCTCCCGTTCCGAAGCAAAGGACGGCGCATGCCCCACAGTTCCGACCCCGTGGTCTCGGTGGTCATCCCGTGCCATGACTACGGCCGTTATCTGCCCGAGGCGGTGTCCAGCGTCATTTCACAGACGTTCCGCGACTGGGAAATCGTCATCGTCGACGACGGCAGTACCGACAACAGCGTCGAGGTGGCCGAGGCCCTGATCGCCCACCATCCCGACCGGCGCATCAGGCTGCTCCAGCAGGCCAATGCCGGGGTCTCCGCCGCGCGCAACACCGGGATCGAGGCCAGCACCGGCCGGTACATCCTTCCGCTGGACGCCGACGACGTGATCGCGGCCACGATGCTGGAGAAGACCGTCGCAGTACTGGACAACGACCCCGGCGTCGCCATCGCCTCAACCGATGTGTTCGCCTTCACCGACGACGATCTGCCTCCGCAGGCGATGCCCTTCCCCGCCTACAGCAGAGAACTGCTGCTCCAACGGCTCATCATGTTCTACTGCTCGCTGTTCCGCCGTGAGGCATGGCAGACCGTGGGCGGGTACAACGAGGGAATGCGGGCCGGGGAAGACTGGGACTTCTGGATCGGCTGCGTCGAGCACGGTTTCCATGCTCACCACATCCATGAGCCGCTGTTCGGGGCGCGCAACAAGGACACAGGACTGCACGTGGAAGCCGCTGAGAACGACCTGGCGATCCGGGCGCGGATCGTGGCCAACCACCAAGGCTTGTTCAAGCCGATCACCCGTAACTGGGCGCAGGCCGTGCTCAGCCAGGACGCGGAGGCCTGCCTGCGGGACGAGCATGTGCCGGACGACATCCTCACCCGGGCAGCCGAGATGGACCAGTTCCTCACTGCAGTCATGGCCCTGCAGCGCACAGCGCGGGTGCAGTACTACCACATCAAGCGGCTGGAGGAGGAGCTGGCCGCTCACAACGGCACCGTCTCCCCGCCCACCTGGGAGAAAGGCCCCACCCAGACGGCTCCCGCCATTTGACAGGCTGCTCAGAACACGCCCTCGCGTCACCTGGCGCCTGCCGCGTCGACCCGACCAAGGATCCTGATACTGCACCGGCGCCGCGACTACGAGCACCACCCGGCCCCTCCGCCTCCCGGGCCTCCTGGGCGATGACCCACACCATGACCCGCCGGCTCACCGCCACGGCCACCCCCACCCCCACGTGGCGCGACCGCTTGACGCGCTCGGCATCCAGGAAGAAGCCGCCCGCGCCCTGGCCGACGACCTCCGCACCCAGATCACGGAACTGCAGAACCGGCTACGGGAGGCCGAGACCCGGCTCGAACGCCTGGCGATCACCGGAAGCCGTCACCGCCCAGATGCTCGATCCGGTCGCGTAGCTCACTGGCTCGGGTCGCTGCCTGATCGTGCTGGGCCTGGAGGTCCTGCAGGAGTTCGGTGACGTTGATGCCGCGAGCCCGAGGGTGTCGCGCCAGGCCGGTGCGGGTGCGGTCAGCCGGCGGGTCGTGCTGGCAGTGGAGGCCCAGTAGACGGACCGTCGATACTCTCCATCGCGCGCCCCACCCCGATGTAATCACCGTGCAGTCGAGGTGTCAGATGCAGAGTAGACAAAGAGGTGAGTTGAGGCCGTCATCACCTCAAAGTGTGATGGCTCCGGCCTGGGAGTCTCACGGCGGCGACATAAATGCCGCCGACGTGCAGTCTCGACTGCGACTATGCAGCGAGATCCGAGCCCCTACAACGGGAGTTGCCCGTGTGGTGGCTACCCGCCGGTCGTCCGGGGGAAGGAGATCTCGACACGTCGGTTCTTGGTGCGGCCTTCCTCGGTGCCGTTGTCGGCGATGGGGTAGTCCTCGCTGTACCCACGGATGTCGAAGGTCTTCCCCGGATCGAGACTCTTGGCCAACTCCTGCTGCACGGCGTCGGCGCGCTGCTTGGAGAGCTTGAGGCCGTGCTCGTAGGTACCGAGGTTGTCGGTGAAGCCGAAGACGCGGACCTTGCTGGAGTTCTGCTTGTTGATCTCCACGGCGATGGCGGCGATACGGGCGGTGGCGGCGGGGCCGAGCTTGGCACTGTCCTTGCCGAAGAGCACCTCGGCCTGAAGGGCGAAGGTCACGTCGACGTTGGTGTCCTCACGCCGCTGCTCGCCCCCTTCCTCTTCGACGACCTGCTTGATGTCGAGAACCTTGGGCGCGGCGAGGGTGGCCCCGTCGGGAAGCATGAGCTCGGGGGAGTTCGCGTCGATCTCGGGGGGTGGGGAGGAGGTGGAGGTGGAGTTGGGGGGATCGTCGGCGAGGACGGGGGTGGGGATGGCGGTGGCGAGGAGGAGGACTGCGGTGAGGACGGCGATGCGGCTCGATGTCGTCATGGCTGCCTCAGGAGAGTTTGATGGTGCCGGGGTCGAAGGTGGGGAGTTGGAGGGTGACCTCGGTGGTGGCGGCGGGCGGTGCGGGGAACTGCATGAAGACGGCGGCTGACGCCCCGGCCGCCAGTACGCTGATGCCGGTGGTGGTCAGCGGCCGCCCATCCGTGTCACGCAGCACGTAGTACCGCTTCTTTCCGACGGAGTCCACAAGTGTGGCACCTCCCAGGGAGCTGCCGTGCTTCATGACCTCGGTCTCGTCTCCACTCGTCTGAGACGAGACCACGGCAGCAGAGCCCGAGGCGTTCTTCAGGCTCCCTTTGATCGTCAGGAATCCGCCGGCGTCACGCTCCGCCGAGCCGATGGTCAGCTCGAGCCCCTTCTGCCCCTTGAGGACGGCCAGCACTTCGGATGGCTCCTCGGACTGCTGCGGACCCTTGCTCGACGTGCTCTTGGGAGCCATGGGACTCGTGGAGGACTTGCCTGTCGGGGGCTCGTCGTCACTGCCGCAACCTCCAACCGCGGCGGCCAGACACGTCGCAACCACAACGGCAACCGTCCCCCTGCGGAATCGCGTTGCGTACCGAGCACTCATGAGTGGGAGTTCCTTCACTATCTGTCGGCCAGTCGAACGATGAAGAGATAGGCGGCGCTCGGAAGCTGCGGACTGTTTGGGTCGATGTCCCAGTCGACGCCGTCGCAGGAGAGACCAAGAATGGGGCCAGGTGTCGTCGGCGTGGGAGTGGGTGTCGGCTCAGACGTCGGGGTCCCGGTCGGGGTCGGGGTAGCCGTTGCTGTGGGCGTCGGCGAGGGCGCCACGAAGGTGCAGCGAGGCTCGATCACTGCGACCGCTGTCGCCGTCGCGTGTTGCTTCTCCGTGCCAGGGACGACAGATCCCCCAACGGCGTTCAGGGCGCGAACGTTGACCCGGAAACCTTCCTCGCCGAGCGGCAGGCGGTCACACCCCTCCCCCCAGAGTTCCGCTTCATTCTTTGCGGCGAACGAGGCCGCGCGCTGACAAGCGGCGCCCGTGCCATACCTCTCGGCTCTGACGTACTCACCCCACTTGGTGGGGTCGAGGATGACGTTCAGCCAACCGTCCCGCAGTTGGTCCCGAGCGTCTTGAGCCGCCGCAAGCGCCGCCGCGTCAGCTGCCGTCTGAGCACCATTGCGATTCACTGCTGCCTGTCCGACTGCGAAATACGCGAACGCCAGGAACAGCAGGGCCGCCACCACCGTGATGTAGACGGGGAAGGCCTGGCCCAGATCCCGACGCCTGCGGCCCCGCACTACTCGGCCGTCAGCTTGGCAATCTTCGACGAGATGGCGTCCTTGATGGTCTTCCCGATGTCCGTACCGGTGATCGCGATCACGATCGCCACCACCACCACGATGATCCCCAAGTACTCCACCGCCGTCTGCCCCCGGTCCCTCGACCGCTCCCGCACCCAGCCGCCGAAGTGCACCTTCGCCCTGGTCACGGCCCTCAGCACGACGTCGCTCATGGTGGTCCCCTCCGGATTCGTACGTCCCCGTGCCCATGCCGATCTCGGCCCGCGCACGGTACGCCCCCACCCCCTCCTCCCCACAGGGCCCGTAGGCCCAAACGCGGGCCCATTTCACGGTGCCGTCCTCGTGCCGAGCCAGACCGCTATCGCTTCGCTGCGCGTCGTGCTGTGGAGCTTCGCGAAGATGCGGTTGATGTGGTTCTTGACCGTCTTCTCGCTGATGAAGCAGGTGTCGGCGATCTGTCGGTTGCTCAGGCCCGACGCGATCAAATCCATCACCTCCCCCTCCCTCGCACTCAGTCCGAACCGTCCCACATTCGATTGCACCTGCGAAGAGGTTCCGCGAAATCGCAATGAATCCGAGACGATTGGCCCCACACCACCATGTGCACTCGCACCCCGCAGCACCCCCAGCACCGCATTCGCCGCCGTCGGTGTGAAGCGGGCCCGACCGGCCGCCACGTCGTGGACCGCTGTCAGCAGTTCCTGTGACGTGAACTCGCCGTGCACCAGGTATCCGCCCGCGCCCCGCCTCAGCGCCTCGCGCACGATCTCGCTCTCCCCGCTGTACGTCAGCATCAGCACCGCCGCCAGGCGGGCCAGCTGCGGCAGGGCCGACAAGCCGTCGACCACCGGCATGCGGACGTCCAGCAGGACCACGTCCGGGCGGTGGCGTTCCGTCAGGTCCAGCGCCGTGCGGCCGTCGGGGGCCTCGGCGACCACCCGGAGGGCCGGGTCGGCGCCGAGCAGGGACCGCAGGCCCGCCCGTACCACCGGGTTGTCGTCCGCGACGACCACCGTGACCGTCACCGCGCGACCCCCTCGACCGGCAGCTCCAGGCGGACCTCCGTGCCCTTCACCGCCCCGCCCCTCCCGATCCGGAGCCGCGCCCCCACCCCCGCCGCCCGTTCCACCATGCCGACCAGGCCGAAGTGGCCCGTCCTGCGCAGGCCGTCCAGGGTCGTGCCCGGGGGCAGACCGCGGCCGTCGTCGCACACGCTGATACGGAGCAGGCCCGCGACGACACCCGCCGACACGTCCACCCGCGTCGGAGCGGCATGACGCCCCGCGTTCTCCATCGCCTCGGACGCGATCGTCAGCAACTGCCGTGCCACCGCGTACGGAACGGGGGGCACCGACCCGGAGCCGACCCCCCGGTAGTGCGTCTCGATGCCCGAGCGGTCCGCGAAGTCCCGTACTCGGTCCGTCAGTTCCGAGGGCAGGTCGACCTCCGGCCCGCCGTACGACTGCCTCCGCAGGTCGGCGAGCAGCTCGCGCGACTCCGCCGCCGCTCTGCGCGCCGAGCGCGCCACGACCTGCGCCTGCTGCCGCGGGTCCGCCGAGACCGCCAGGGCGTCCGCCGCCAGGGCCAGGCCGTGCAGAGTCTTCGCCACCGAGTCGTGCATGTCGCGTGCGAGGCGGGCCCGTTCCTCCTCCGCCGCCCGGGCCGCCGCAAGGGCCTGCGTCGCCGCGCCGAAGCGGAGCAGCAGCTTGCGCATGGTGACCCCGAGCGCGCCCGTGATCACGCACAGGCCGGGGAGCAGGGTCGCCTCGCCCACGCCGGCTGCGTAGATCGCCAGCAGGATCAGCGACTGGAGGCACGCGAAGAACGCCGCGCCCCGCCAGTCGTAGGCGAGGCCGGCGAGCAGCGGGGTGCAGACACTGACGTATCCCAGGGTGCTGTCCGGTCCCGCCGTGACCAGGAGCAGCGAGCCGAACAGGGCGTCCGCGGCGAGCAGCGCGGGGTGCCGGAGCAGCAGTGGGCCGAACCGTTCCCAGTCCCGGAACATCACGTACGAGCCCATGAAGGTGACCAGGACGGCCGCGCCGACCAGCCACACCGCGAGGCCGGGGGCCGCCGCGAGCAGCGCGGTCGGGCTCGCCAGGGCGATCATCGCGAGCCGGAAGCCGAAGACCTGCCGGCACAGCGCCTGGAGGGCGTTCACCTCAAGAGACACGGAGACCGGAAGAGAAGCGGGCGCACGCACGGACACGGGCACTCACTCCCCCGTGATCGAGCCGAAGTTCGTGCCCGTCCCCAGGAACAGCCCCGCGCCCAGCAGGATCATCGTCGCCGGGACCATCAGCGTCGTGATCACCATCGTCGCCTTGGGGACCGCCTTCGCCGCCTTCCTCCGGGCGTTCTGCGCGTCCGTCCGCCGCATGTCGTTGGCGATCTGGATGAGCGTGTCGACGATCGGCGCGCCGAGCTCCTCGCCCTGCTGGAGCGCCGTGACGAACTGGGCGACCTGCTCGCTGTCGTTCCGTCGGCGCAGTTCGTCGAAGGCCTGCCGGCGGCTCACGCCCATGTCCATCTGGCGCAGGGTGATCCTGAGTTCGTCCGCCCACGGGCCCTCGTACTTGTCGGCCACCCGGTCCAGCGCCTGCCGGAACCCGAGCCCGGCCGACACCACCACCGCCAGCACGTCGAGGAAGTCCGGCAGGGTCCGCTCGATCTGATCCTTGCGGATGCGGACCGCGGACCAGATGCCGACCTCGGTCCAGAAGGCGCCGAAGGCGAACAGCAGCAGTGCCACGATCACATCGCCGTTGGAGAGCATGATCAGGCCACCGAGGCCGCCCAGGAATCCGTACACGGCGCGCCGGGCTCCGTAGCGGTCTATCGTCAGGCCGCCGGGGTTGCCCGCCAGGTCGATCCGGCGGCGGACGCTGTTGACCCTCTTGGGGCCCATCGCGCGCAGGACCGCGGCCGAGTAGCGCATGCCGAGCCGGTCCACGACGGAGTCGACGGCACCGGTGCGCGTGGAGCCGACCTCCAGGGCGAGTCGCAGGTCGTCGGGGAGCTTGGCGTCGGCCCGGTAGAGGCGGATGCCGTAGAGGATGCCCGCGACCGACAGGCCGGCGGCCACCGCGAGGAGAACGTCCATGGCCGGCCCCTTCACACGTCGATCTTCGAGAAGCGGCGGATGACGACGAAGCCGACGACGTACAGCGCGAAGGCGGCGACGACGGCGAACTGGCCGAGGCCCGAGCCGGTCATCCGGTCCAGGGCGCCCGGCTGCATGTTGTCGATCAGCAGGAGCGAGCCGATGCCGATGACCGGGACCGCGTACGCCGTCATGCTCACCTGCGACAGCTGCGTACGGACCTCCCGCCGCGTCTCCTTCCGCTCCTCCAGCGTCTCCGTGAGGTTGCGCAGCGAGGCGACGACCGTGCCGCCCGCCTTGTTGGCGAGGACGAGGGTGGTGACGAGGACGACCAGTTCGCGGGAGGGGAGGCGTTCGGCGAGTTCGCCGAGCGCGTCGTCGATGGACGTGCCTACCGCGAGCTGCTGGGCGACCTTCTCCAGTTCGTCGCCTGCGGGTGCCTCGAGCTCGTCGGCGGCCATGCTGAGCGCCATCCGCAGGGCCAGGCCAGCCTGGGTGGCGTTGGCGAGGATCCTCGACAGCTCGGGCAGCTGGTTGATGAACTTCTCGATGCGTTTCTGCCGCTGCCAGTTGAGGAAGCCCATGGCCACCCACACGCCGAGAAAGCCGCAGATGGGACCGAAGAACGGGGAGAGTACGGACTGTCCGGTGATCCACAGCGCGACCACGGTCAGCGACATGTAGGCGACGAACTCGCCGGGCGTGAGATCGAGGCCGGTGGCGGAGATCCGCAGCTCCAGCTTCCGCCCGAACGCGGTGCGCCGGACCCGCCGGTCGATCCCCCGGAAGCGGCGCCTGCGGCGGCCGGTCCCCTCCGGTGCGCCGGTCTGGGTGAGCCGGGCGACCAGCGCGGCGCGCTGGGCGGCTCCGCTCGCGTAGGCGTGGACGCCGGCCACGCCGCACACGCAGCACAGCAGCGCGAGGCCGGTCACCAGCCAGGTCGAGGTGTTCATCTCCGGCCCTCTACTTCGCTTCTCGGGTGGCGAGCTGCTCGTCGGTCGCGGCGACGCCGAAGGCCTGGGGGATCGGCTGGCCCGCCATGTACAGCCGGTCGGCGACCCGTCGGGGCAGCGGGTGGTACTCGTAGCCGCCGTAGACCCTTCCGTCGGCCGCGAGCGGCTGGGCGCGGAAGCGGCAGACGGTGGCGAGGGTGAAGCGTTCGCGCCCGTTCGACGCCAGGATGGCGATCTCGGTGATGCGGCGGGTGCCGTCGGCATGCCGGGTCAGCTGGACGAGGACGTCGACGGCGCTGTTGATCTGGTCCCTGAGCGCTTCGAAGGGGACCTTGACCTCCGACATCGACGCGAGCGTCTGGAGTCGCATCAGCGCGTCCTCGGCAGAGTTGGCGTGGACGGTGGCGAGCGAGCCGTCGTGTCCGGTGGACATCGCCTGGAGCATGTCGAGGGTCTCGCCGCCGCGGACCTCTCCGACGATGATGCGGTCGGGGCGCATGCGCAGGGAGTTGCGGACGAGGTCGCGGATGGTGACCTGGCCGCGGCCCTCGATGTTCGGGGGGCGACTTTCGAGGCGGATGACATGGGACTGCTGGAGCTGGAGTTCGGCCGAGTCCTCGATGGTGATGACCCGCTCGCCCTCCGGGATCAGCCCGGACAGCGCGTTGAGGAGCGTGGTCTTCCCGGTGCCGGTCGCGCCGGAGACGATCACGTTGAACTTCGCCTGGACGAGCCCCGCGAGCAGGAACAGCATCTGCTCGTCGAGCGAGCCGAGGCCGATCATCTCCTGCAGCGTGTACGCGCGGGGGAAGCGGCGGATGGTCAGGGTCGCCCCGGTGAGGGAGAGCGGCGGGATGATCACGTTGACGCGCTCGCCGGACGGCAGCCGCGCGTCGACCATCGGATTGGACTCGTCCACACGCCGGTTGACGGTGGAGACGATGCGCTCGATGGTCTGCATCAGCTGCTCGTGGGAGGCGAAGCGGAGCGGGAGCAGTTCGACCCGGCCGGCCCGCTCGATGAAGATCTGGTCGGGTCCGTTGACCATGATCTCGGTGATGGAGGCGTCTTCGAGGAGGGGTTCCAGGACGCCGAGTCCGAGCGCCTCGTCGACGACGCGGCGGATCAGCTGGGCCCGTTCGACGGTGGAGAGGACCGGGCCCTCGCGGCTGATGATGTGGCCGAGGACGCGTTCGAGGCGGGCCCGCCGCTCGGCGGCGGCGAGGGCCGACATCTCGGTGAGGTCGATCTCCTCAAGGAGCTTGGCGCGGAAGGACGCGACGAGATGACCGTCCTCGCGGCCTCCCGCGCCGTCGTCCTCGGGGGCGCTGATGCGTGCCCGCAGGCTCATGACTCGTCCTCCTCTGGCAGGGGCAGGGTGGCGCTCTTCTCCACCTGTCCGAAGTCCCAGAAGGGGACGACGGACGGGATCTGTACGGTGACCGTCGCCACGGCCTCGTCGCCCCCGGCGTCGACGTCGACCCCGGCGCGTTCGGCGATCCAGTCGCTCATCGCGGCCCGGCCCGCCGCCGTCGGGTCCAGCGTCGTGTCGTCGTGGGAGGCGGCCCGGGCGGCGGCGCGGGCTCCCGTGCCCGCCTGCTGGGCCGCGTACGCGGCGAGTCCGAGCTGGATCCCGGCGAGGGCGACGAGCAGCAGGACGGGAAGGAAGCCGAGGTACTCGACGGCGACCTGGCCCCGGTCGCGGTTCCCACGCGGCATGGTCAGTCCTCCTCTTCCCGTACGGCTCCGGCCTCACCGGTCACGGTGAACGGAAAGCTGACCGCCCCCGGGAACAGCACCGGCACCTTCAGCCGCACCGTCGCGTGGACCATCCCGCCCTCCGGCGCGCACGCCACCTCGGCGCCCGCCGCCCAGGCCCCCTCCAGGTGCCGCATCCCCGCCTCCCGGCAGTCCCCCTCCACCGCCCCGGCCCGTACCGCCTCGTCCGCCGCGTTCCCCGCGAGCGTGAAGGTGTAGCCGACCAGGACGCACTGCCACAGCAGCACCAGCGTGAGCAGGATCAGCGGCACCATGCCGAGGAACTCGACCGCCACCTGTCCCTTGTCGTCCCGGTACGGCGCCATGGCTCAGCTCCCTTTCCCGCGTCGTCGCAACCCCAGCGATCCCCGGTCGTCCCCACGCGTGAGGGCCAGCTGTTTGCCCGGCCCCGGCCCCGAGCCGCCCCCGTCCGGTGCCTGCACCAGGCCCAGTTCCCCGGCGAGCGACCACAGCGCCTGCTTCACCGTCGAGCGGGCGTCCAGCTCGTGCATCCGGCCCGCGTCGACGACGCCCTGCAGCTCCTTGAAGTTGGCGGGGACCACCACGCCCGCCATCCGCGTTCCGGTGATCTTCTGGATGAGGGCGGGCTGGATCTCGGTGGAGCGCGTGTACCGGTTCACCAGGAGGGTGCTCTCCTCCGCCTTGCGGATCTGGAGGCGGTCCCACATCCGTACGATCCGCTTCGCGGCCCGCACCGCGACCACGTCGGGGGTGGTGACCAGGAGCGCCGCGTCGGCCATCTCGATGGCGACCGCGCCCGCGCCGGTCAGATGGGTGCCGCAGTCGACGACCACGACGTCGTAGCGGGAGCGGAGCGCGCCGACGATCTGGCGGGCGGAGCGGTCGGCGACGTCCTCGCCGCGTTCGCCCTCGCCGGGGGCGAGGAGCAGGGCGATGCCCGTCTCGTGGGTGTAGACGGCGTCCTGGAGGACGCGGGGCGAGATGTCGTCGACGGCCGCGAGGTCGACGACGGACCGGCGGAACTGGACGTCGAGGTACGAGGCGATGTCGCCGCCCTGGAGGTCCATGTCGACGAGGGCGACGTTCCGGCCGGAGGCCCGGGCCGCGAGGGCGAGTTGGACGGCGGTGACGGTGGTCCCGACGCCGCCCTTGGCGCCGCTGACGGTGACGACGGTGCCGCCGGGTCCGGTGAGGACGTCGGCGCCGCTGCCGAGGTGCCGGCGGACGCCGACGGACCACTGGGCGGCGGCCTGGACGCGGCTGGCCAGCTCCTCGTAGCCGAGGGGGAGGGTGACCAGGCCGCGGGCGCCGGAGTCCATGGCGGCGGAGAAGAGCACGGGGCTCGCGTCGGCGGTGATGAGGACGACACCGACGGCGGGGAAGCGGAGCGCGACCTCGCGGACGAGTTCCAGGGCCGGGACCGGGCCGATGCGCTCGTGGACGAGGACGACTTCGGGCAGCTCGTCGAGGGACTCGGCGGCCAGCCGGGCGAGGGTGTCGACGAGCTGGGTGGAGTCGGCGACGGGGGCGGCGGGTTCGGCGTCGGGGAGCTGGCTGAGCAGTGTGATGACGGACCGGGCCGCGTCGGGGTCGGCGACGGCCGGCAGGATCCTGGTGGTCATACCGGCCTCACTTGTCCTTGTCGAGCGTGTAGGTGCGGTCGCGCGGGTCGACGGCGGGCTCGCTGCCGGGGGCGACGAGGGCGAGACGTACGTGCTGGGCGAAGGACTCGGCGTAGGCGACGCGCTGGGTGTCGAGCGTGGAGAGCGCGAAGCTGATCGGGACGGCATCGGTGGCGCGGCTGCCCCGGTCGTCACGGGCGCTGATCGGGGTGAGTTTGCCGACGTCCAGGACGCGGGCGCCCGCGACGATCATCTTCGACTGGGCGGGCTGCCCGTCCTTCTCGCCGTCGAAGGTGGCGTAGATGTTGACCGTGGCGCCGGCGGTGATCTTGCCGGCGACTCCGGTGGCGGCGTCGATCATGATGGCGATCTCCTGCTGGCCGGGCTGGAGCGCCGGGCGCTTGACGATCATGTCGGACTGCAGCAGGGAGCCGGCCTCGAGCGTGGTGACGGCGATCTTGCCCTCGATCTGGGAGAGGTCGGTGACGGCGTTCTCCGAGAGCCAGCGCTCGGGCATGGAGATCTCTTCGAACTGCCCGGCGCTCAGCGGGGCGTAGGGCTCCACCTTGCTCTTGACCTGGTACGCCTTCACCTCGGGTCCGACCTTGGAGTTGACGTCGCCGATCACCGACAGGACCCCGGCGAACGCGCCCAGGGCGCACAGGACGGACAGCAGCAGCAGGATGACGCCACGACGCTGGCGGGAGTTCATGCCGTACAACCTCGATCGGTTCCGTGTGACTCGGCGGACAAGGGATCAGTGGACAGGGGATCAGCGGACTGGAGATCAGCGGGCCAGGGATCGGCGGGCGGGTGCGGTGAGCGCCCGGGGTGCGGCCGCCGAGGCGGCGGGCGGCACGGTGACGGGCAGGGGTGCGGCGCAGAATCCGCAGCGGTCGCCGATGAGTTCCATCCGGCACCAGTGGCAGAGCTCGCGCCGCACCGAGGAGACCAGATGGTGGAGGACCGCGATGTCGGACAGATGGGCCGCGAACTCGACCAGCCGGCCCGTGCCCCACCAGCGCGGCGACTCGGCGGGCAGCGGGGCTTCCTGGACGCCCTGGACCTGCCAGCGGGGCGCGAGGGTGCCGGTGGGCCAGTCGGTCTGCAGCTGCCCCCTGGCCAGGAGGAGCTGGGTGGCGAACTCGGGTCCGGCGGGTGGCTCGGCGCCCGGCGCGATCCGTACGAGCTGCGGGACGGGCCCGGCGAGAACGGCGAACTGCGCGCCCGGCATCCAGCCCTTGAGGTGGGACTTCAGGCTGACCGGTACGCGGTCGAGCTTGGCGACGGAGCCGAGGACGGCCCCCGCGTAGATGTAGTGGGCGAGCAGCCGGGCGGCCGATGCGATGACGCCGGGGCTGAAGTCGCAGGCGGTCAGCTGACGCAGCTGCCGAGCCAGCACGGCGGCGCCCAGCGGCGGCAGATCGGTCTTGACCAGGGCGATCCGGTCGCTCTCCAGGAGGGACCGTACGGCGTGCAGCCGCTGCTCCGTGGCGGTCGGTACGGAGGAGGGGCAGACCACGATCACATGGCCGTACCGGTCGAGGAGGAGCTGCAGGTCGGCGACCGCGGAGGCGAGGGGCTGGGTCCCGGGTGCGGGCAGGACGGCGGCGGTGGGCGTCTGCTGGTCGGTCGGTGGCAGCACCAGGTCGGCGCTGGTGACCGCGATCGCTGTCGGCACGTCGGGCTCCCCGTCCCCATGTCCCTGTGTCCCCATGACTCACTGCGTTCACTGCGTTACTGCACAGCGAGGTGCTCCTGCACCTTATCCACGACCTGCGGGCTGGTGAACACACAATCCGCCAAGCGCGAGGAGATTTCTGGGCCCGCGCGACCCTTGCGCTGGGCCCGGACGTGGGCCCGGAGGTGGGCCCGGGCGTGGGCCCCAGGGCCCATCCGACGCCCCGCTCCCCAACTCCCGCCCCCGCCAGAGGTCTTGACAACTCGATTGGTCTGGACCAGCTTGTTCCCCCAACGGTGGCCACCGTTCCGCCCCTCCCCGCACCCCCGTATCCCCTGACTCCCCCAACTCCCCCACCGGAGGCAGCAAGTGGACCGCACCACCACACGCTCCCGCAGATGGATCGGCGGCGCCCTGGCGCTGGCCGTCGGCTCCGGGCTCGTCCTCGTCGGCGGCGCCGGCACCGCTCAGGCCGCGGACGTCAACGTCGCGAGGAACGCCGGCTTCGAGTCCGGGACCGCCAACTGGTCCTGTTCCGCGGGCAGCGGCGCCGCGGTCTCCTCACCCGTACGGACCGGCGCCGGCGCCCTCAAGGCGACCCCCGGCGGCCAGGACCACGCCAAGTGCACGCAGGTCGTCACGGTCAAGCCCAACTCGACGTACACGCTGAGCGCCTGGGTGCAGGGCGGGTACGCCTACCTCGGCGCCACCGGCACCGGGACCACGGACGTCTCCACCTGGACCCCCGACAGCTCCTCCTGGAAGCAGCTGACCACCAGCTTCACCACGGGCGCGAACACCACATCGGTGACCGTCTACACCCACGGGTGGTACGGCCAGGCCGCCTACTACGTGGACGACGTCTCCGTCTTCGGCCCCGACGGGGGCGGCCCCACCGACCCCGACCCGGTCGTCCCGGCGACCCCGGCGGGCCTCGCCGCAGGTACGGTCACCTCGTCCTCCGTCGCCCTGAGCTGGAACGCGGTCACGGGCGCCACCGGCTACAAGGTGTACCGCGACGGCGCCCTGGCGCGGACCGTCTCCGGCACCTCGGCCACCGTGACCGGTCTCGCCGCCGACACCTCGTACCAGTTCCAGGTCTCCGCGACCAACGCGGCGGGCGAGTCCGCCAAGTCCGCCGCCGTCGCCGGCAGGACGGCCGCGGTCACCGACCCGGGCCCCGGCCCCGCCGTCCCCAAGCACGCCCTGACCGGCTACTGGCAGAACTTCAACAACGGCGCGACCGTCCAGAAGCTCCGGGACGTCCAGGCGCAGTACGACATCATCGCCGTCTCCTTCGCCGACTCGACCACCACGCCCGGCCAGATCGTCTTCAACCTCGACCCGGCCGTCGGCTACGCCTCCGTCGCCGACTTCAAGGCCGACATCGCGGCCAAGAAGGCGGCCGGAAAGTCGGTCATCATCTCGGTCGGCGGCGAGAAGGGGAACGTCACGATCAACAGTGACGCCTCCGCGACCGCCTTCGCGAACAGCGCGTACGCCCTCATGCAGGAGTACGGCTTCAGCGGCGTCGACATCGACCTGGAGCACGGCATCAACTCCACGTACCTGACCAAGGCGCTGCGCCAGCTCTCCGCCAAGGCCGGCTCGGGGATGGTCCTGACGATGGCTCCGCAGACCATCGACATGCAGAACACGGGCACCGAGTACTTCAAGACCGCGCTCGCCGTGAAGGACATCCTCACGGTGGTCAACATGCAGTACTACAACAGCGGTTCGATGCTCGGCTGCGACGGCAAGGTGTACAGCCAGGGCTCGGTGGACTTCCTCACCGCGCTCGCCTGCATCCAGCTCCAGGGCGGCCTCGACGCCTCCCAGGTCGGCCTGGGCGTGCCCGCGTCGACGCGTGGCGCGGGCAGCGGCTACGTGGACCCGTCGATCGTGAAGAACGCGCTCGACTGCCTCGCCCGCGGCACGAACTGCGGCTCCTTCAAGCCCTCGCAGACCTGGCCGAACCTGCGCGGCGCGATGACCTGGTCGACCAACTGGGACGCGACGGCCGGCAACGCCTGGTCCAACGCGGTCGGCCCGCACGTCCACAACCTCCCGTAACACCGGTACGCGCTCCATCGGTACGCGTCCACGCAGCGCCGCCGCTCCCCCGGCGGCGCTGCGCCGTTCCCTCACACGGGCCGGTACCGGCGCAGGACCAGGTCCAGCACCCACGCCCACTCGTCGACCCGGGCGGCTCGGCGGCCGTCGAGGTCGCAGGCGTAGCTGGAGCCGTCGTACAGGGTGAGGGTGACGCGCAGGCCCCGGCCGCGCCGAGTCCGCTCGTACGCGACGGACGCGATCTCCGCCCAGGCGAACTCGGCCTCGACGTCGGAGATCACGAAGACGACTCCGTCGGCGTCGACGGCGATCCCCGAGGTCTTGTCGGCGGCGTGGAACTCCGGGGCGGGCCCGGGCGGAACCGCGGGCGGCGGCGGTACGACGACGGTGGGCTGCGCGTGTACGGGCAGGGGGCCGGCGTCCTGCACGCCGCGTCCCGTCTCCTCGACCGGCGGCCCGGGAGCCGGAAGCGGAGCCGGTGTCGGTGCCGGAGCCGTCGTCACGACCACAGTCGGCACCGGTGGCACCGTGAGGCCACCGTTCCCCGCCAGCGCGTCGAGGAGCTGCGCGGGCGCCGGCCGCTCGGCCGGGTTCTTGGCGAGGCAGCGCCCCACGAGACCGCGCAGGGCCTCCGGCACGGAGTCCAGGTCCGGTGCCTCGTGGACGGTGCGGTACATCAGGCCCATCGGGGTGCCGTCCCCGAACGCCCGGCCCCCGGCGGCCGCGACGAGGACGCCGCCGAGCGCGAACACGTCGGCCGCGCCCGTCACCTCCTCGCCGAGGGCCTGCTCGGGGGCGAGGTAGCCGGGGGTGCCGAAGGCCGAGCCGGTGGCGGTGAGACGGGTCGACTCCAGGGCGCGGGCGATCCCGAAGTCCAGGACCCGGGGGCCGTCGGGTGCCATCACGATGTTGCCGGGCTTGAGGTCGCGGTGGACCAGCCCGCAGGCGTGGATCGCCTCCAGGGCCTCGGCGAGCGCGGCGCCGAGCGTCCGGAGCCGCCGCTCGTCCATCGGGCCCTCGGCGGTGAGGAGTCCGGCGAGAGTGGGTCCCGGGACGTAGGCGGTGGCGAGCCAGGGCGCCTCGGCGTCGGCGTCCGCGTCGACGACCTGCGCCGTGTGGAAGCCGCCGACCCGGCGGGCGGCCACGATCTCGGCACGGAAGCGCTCCCGGAAGCCGGGGTCGGCGGCGAGTTCCGGCCGGGCGACCTTGACGGCGACCGCTCGGCCGCCCCGTGAGCGCGCCAGCCAGACGGTCCCCATCCCGCCTTCACCGAGCTTGCGTTCGATCTCGTACGTGCCGATCAGCATCCCCACGCGGGACAGTATCGCCGACGCGGCACCGCCGTGGCAGTGCCCGCCCTACCAGGGCAGTTCGCGCACCTGCTGGACGCACAGCACGACGAAGAGCAGCCCGGCCGCCCCGAGCATCACGTTGCTCAGCGGCCCGTTGCGCCATTCGGCCGGCGTACGGGAGGAGTTGAGGAGCCGGATCAAGGTCAGCGCCAGGAAGGGCATGAAGAACGCGCCGATCACGCCGTACACGATGACCAGGCCGAACGGCTGGTCCAGGAAGAGCAGCGCGATCGGCGGGAAGGTCAGCCAGAGCAGGTACGCGCGGAACGGCAGCGACTTGTCGCGGGCCGTTCCTTCGGGCACGAGGGCGGGCCGGTAGTGCGCCACGAAGTCGGCGAACATCAGGCTGACGCCGTGCCACACCCCGATGAGCGAGGTGAAGGAGGTGGCGAAGAAGCCCACCAGGAAGAGCTTGGCGGTGACGTCCCCGTACCGCTCGGACAGGATGCCGCTGAGGTCGAGCAGCCCCTTGTCGCCCTTGGCGATCGCGAGGCCGGAGGAGTGCAGCAGCTCGGCGCCGACGAAGAGCATCGCGACGACGAAGATGCCGGTGGTGACGTAGGCGACGCGGTTGTCGAGCCGCATCACCTTCATCCAGCCGGTGTCCCGCCAGCCCTTGGCGTTGACCCAGTAGCCGTACGCGGCCAGGGTGATGGTGCCGCCGACGCCGCCGATCAGGCCGAGGGTGTAGACGAGGGAGCCGTCGGGGAGGACCGGGGCGAGGCCGGCGACGGCGTCGCCGAGGTGGGGCGTGACCCGGACCGCGAGGTAGACGGTCACCACGAACATCACGCCGACCAGGACGGTCATGACCTTCTCGAAGACGGCGTACCGGTTGAACCAGACGAAGACCAGGCCGACCAGGCCGCACAGCACCGCCCAGGCCTTGAGGTCCATGACGTCCGGGAAGAGCGCGCCGAGCGGCAGGGCGCTGGAGGACATCGCGGCCGCTCCGTAGACGAAGCCCCAGACGACGACGTAGCCGACGAAGTAGACGGTGGTCCACGCGCCGAGGCTGCGCCAGCCGTCGAAGAGCGTGCGGCCGGTGGCCAGATGCCAGCGGCCGGCGGCCTCGGCGAGGAAGATCTTGACGAGGCATCCGATGACGGCGGCCCAGAGCAGGGTGTAGCCGAACTTCGAGCCCGCGACCAGGGTCGCGACCAGGTCACCGGCTCCGACACCGGTGGCCGCGACCACGATGCCGGGGCCGATGTACCGCCAGGAAGCTTTGCGCGGACGGGCACCCGCGTCTCCCGTGCCCTCCTCCTGAGCGACCTCCGCCATGTCCGACCGCCTTTCAGCCGTCCTGTGTGATCTGCTGTGTGACCGGTTGCGTGATCCAGGTCACCAAAGCGGCTGTGGCGCGACGGCGCAAGGGGGCGTGGCCGAACCGCACCCTTGACCAGTCCATGTCATGGCCGGACGATGTGCCCGGACACCCCGCACAGCCTGTCGCACACCCCCACACTCCCCACCCAGGAGACAGCATGCGACTTCGAACCCGCGGAAGAAGGTCCGCCACTCTCGCGGCCCTTCTGGCGCTCGCCCTCGCGGCGCCCCTCTCCGCAGGCGCGTACCAGGCCGGAGCCGACTCGGAACCGACCGCCGCCACCGAGGAAGTGATCCGCCAGTACGAGATCCACGGCCCGTCGACCGCCGCCGAACGCACCGCGCTCGCCGCGACCGGCGTCTCGATCGACGAGGCGGACGACCACAGCGTCGTCGTCAGCGCCAACTCCGCCCAGCTGCGCAAGCTCCGCGCCCTCGGCCACCGCCCCGAGGTGCTGCCGGCCCCGCCCGACCGGTCGGCCAAGGGCCTCGCCGCCCAGCCCTTCGACTTCCCCTCCGCCGACGCGAAGTACCACAACTTCGCCGAGATGAACGCGGAGATCGACCAGCGCCTCGCCCAGTACCCGAACATCATGAACAAGCGGGTCATCGGCAAGACCTACCAGGGCCGGGACATCGTCGCCATCAAGATCAGCGACAACGTCGGCTCGGACGAGGCCGAGCCCGAGGTCCTCTTCACCCACCACCAGCACGCCCGCGAGCACCTGACGGTCGAGATGGCGCTCTACCTGCTGCGCGAGCTGGGGGCCGGCTACGGCACGGACTCCCGGATCACCAACGTGGTCAACAACCGCGAGATCTGGATCGTGCCGGACCTCAACCCGGACGGCGGCGAATACGACATCGCCTCCGGCTCCTACCGCAGCTGGCGCAAGAACCGGCAGCCCAACTCCGGTTCCAGCTACGTCGGTACGGACATGAACCGGAACTGGGACTACAAGTGGGGCTGCTGCGGCGGCTCCTCGGGCTCCAAGAGCTCCGAGACGTACCGGGGCACGGCCCCCGAGTCGGCCCCCGAGGTGAAGGTCGTCGCCGACTTCGTCCGCTCGCGCGTGGTGGGCGGCAAGCAGCAGATCAGGGCCGCGATCGACTTCCACACGTACAGCGAGCTGGTGCTCTGGCCGTTCGGCTGGACCACCGCGAACACCGCGCCGGGCATGACCCAGGACGACCGCGACGCGTTCGCCGCCGTCGGCCAGAAGATGGCGGCCAGCAACGGCTACACGGCCGAGCAGTCCAGCGACCTCTACATCACGGACGGCTCGATCGACGACTACCTCTGGGGCGCGCAGAAGATCTTCGGGTACACGTTCGAGATGTATCCGGCCTCGTCCTGGAACGGCGGCTTCTACCCGCCCGACGAGGTGATCGAGCGCGAGACGAGCCGCAACAAGGACGCGGTGCTCCAGCTTCTGGAGAACTCCGACTGCATGTACCGGTCCATCGGCAAGGAAGCGCAGTACTGCACGAGCTGACGGTACGAGAAGGGCGCCCCCGGAACCTCCGGGGGCGCCCTTCTCGACGTACCGGCGCGCTAGACCACCAGGCTCAGCGCGGCGGCGACGGCGAAACCGGCCAGCGAGAGCACCGACTCCAGGACGGTCCAGGACTTCAGGGTGTCCCGCTCGGAGATGCCGAAGTACTTCGAGACGATCCAGAAGCCGCCGTCGTTGACGTGCGAGGCGAAGATCGAGCCGGCCGAGATCGCCATGATGACCAGGGCGAGGAAGGCCTGTGAGTGGTCGCCGCCCTCGACCAGCGGCAGGACGATACCGGCCGTGGTGACGATCGCGACGGTCGCCGAGCCCTGCGCGACCCGGAGGACGAGCGAGATCAGGTAGGCGAGGACGATCACGGGCAGACCGACGTCGTTGAACGTGTCGGACAGCGCCTGGGCGACACCGCTCGCCTTGAGGATCGCGCCGAAGACACCGCCGGCGCCGACCACGAGCAGGATGTTGCCGACCGGCTTCAGCGAGGAAGTGGACACCTGCTCCAGGGACTTGCGGGACCAGCCGCGTCGGATGCCGAGCAGGTAGTACGCGAGGACCAGCGCGATCGTCAGGGCCACGAACGGGTTGCCGAAGAACTCGATCACGGAGCGCGGGGTCGACTCGTCCAGGGCGATCGAGGAGAACGTCGCCGCGAGGATGAGGACCAGCGGCGTACCGATGATGACGAGCACGGTGGCGAGGGAGACGGGCGCCTCGGAGGCGGAGCCCTTGCGCTCGGCGGCCACCTTCGCCCGGGCCTCCTCGGCGGCCTCGACCATGTCCTGCGGCACCTCGACGAAGATGCGCTTGCCGATCCAGGAGGCGTAGGCCCAGGCGGCGAGGACGGCGGGGATGCCGACGACGATGCCCATGAGGATGACCCAGCCGAGCGAGACGTGCAGAAGCCCGGCGGCGGCGACGGGTCCGGGGTGCGGCGGCAGGAAGGCGTGGGTCATGGAGAGACCCGCGAGCAGCGGCATGCAGTAGAGCAGAATCGATTTTCCGGACCGCTTGGCGGCGGCGTAGACGATCGGCGCGAGGACGAAGATGCCGGCGTCGAAGAAGACCGGGATACCGAAGATGAGGCCGGTGAGGCCCATCGCGAGCGGGGCGCGCTTCTCCCCGAAGAGGCCGAGGAGGCGACTGCTGAGGACCTCGGCTCCGCCGGAGACCTCGAGTATCGCGCCGAGCATGGTGCCCAGGCCGATGATGATCGCGACATGACCGAGGATGCCGCCCATGCCGCTCTCGATGACCGAGGTGGCGGCGGACTTCTGGACCGTGCCGAAGAGTTCGGTGACGGAGAGACCGGCGGCGAGGCCGACGGTGATGGAGACGGCGAGCAGCGCGACGAAGGGCTGCAGCCTGACCTTGATGATCAGGACGAGGAGGAGGGCGATACCGAGGGCGGCGACGGTGAGCAGTCCGGCGGTGCCCGGTATCAGGAGGAGCAGACCACCGGTGTGCGGTGGGGCCTCGGCGGCGGGGGGCGCGGCGGCGAGCAGCAAGGGGGGCCTCGATTTTTGGGTAGGGGGGAGCGCGGCACGGCGTCCCGGGGACGAACGCCGTGCCGTAAAGCGGCGGTTTCAGAAAGATCAGTCCAGGTCAGCCGAGGACCGCGAGAGCGTCGATCTCGATGAGCAGACCCTTGGGAAGGCCGACGTAGACCGTCGTGCGCGCCGAGGCGGGCGCCTTGAGACCCTGCTCCTCGAAGTAGGCGTTGTAGATCTCGTTCATCTCGGCGAAGTGGTCGACGTCGGTGAGGTAGACGCGCATCATCATGACGTCGTCCCAGCTCGCGCCGCCCTCCTCCAGGATCGCCTTGACGTTGGCGAAGGTCTGGAGGGTCTGCTCGCGCAGGGTGGGCCCGGCGGGCGTGGGGGCCTTGCCCTCTTCCGCGGGCAGGAAGCCGACCTGGCCGGCGACCTGGAGGATGTTGCCCTTCTTGACGCCGTGCGAGAACTTCGCGGGCGGGGCGGTGTGGGTGGCGGGGGTGAGGGCGATCTTCTCGGTCATGTCCGGTCCTTGGTAGGGGTGTTGCCTGAGTAGTCCCGGCTGATGGCGTCGGCGGTGCGGCGCACCAGCGGGAGCAGGGTGAGGAGTTCCTCCGCCGTCACGACCACATTGGGCGCCGAGACCGACATGGCGGCGACGACGCGACCGTCGGCGCCGCGGATGGGGGCGCCGATGCAGTTGATGGACTCCTCGTGGCCACCGAGGTCGGTGGCCCAGCCCTGTTCGCGTACGGTCGCCAGCTCCTTGAGGAAGGCGGCGGCGTTCGGGATCGAACGGGGCGTGTACATGGGGTAGTCGAGCTTGGCGGCGAGGGCGCGCCGCTCGGGCTCGGGGAGGTCGGCGAGCAGCAGCTTGGCGACGGCGGCGACGGTGATCGCGACGGGCTTGCCGATACGGGAGTACATCCGGACCGGGTAGCGGCTCTCGACCTTGTCGATGTAGAGCACCTCGCCCTCCTCGTGCACGGCGAGGTGGACGGTGTGCCCGATCTGCTCGTTGAGCGCGGTGAGGTGCGGGTGCGCGATCTCGCGGATGTCGAGGTTCTCGACGGCTTCCTGGGCGAGGGCGAAGAGGCGGGCGCCGAGGCGGTAGCGCTGGTCCTGCTGGCGGTAGACGAGCCCGTGCTCGTGCAGGGTGCGCAGCAGCCGCAGCGCGGTGGACTTGTGCACCCCGAGCCGGTCGGCGACCTGCCCGAGGTCGGCGGGGCCCTGGGCGAGCAGCGGCAGGATGCTCAGCGCGCGGTCGACGGTCTGGCTCATGACGTACGTACCTCCTGGTCCTCCCCGGTCCGCGTCCAGCCGGGGCCGAGGTGCAGTCTCCCCCAGCCCTCGTCGTCGAGTGCGACGAGCCGGTCGGCGTGTACGGTCCGCGCGGGCGCGCCCAGGTCGCCGGCGACGGTGAGCGCGGCGGCGGCCATGAGGTGCCCGTGGCGTATCCGCTCCCGCACGCCGAGCCCCCGGAGGGTGCCGGAGAGGAAACCGGCGGCGAACGCGTCACCGGCCCCGACGGGGGCGACGACGTCGACGGTGGGGGCGGGCACGAATGTCACGGTGTCGGGGGCGTGGGCGGGTGCGGGCGCGGGGGCGTCGGCGGGCGCGGGTGCGGGCGCGTGGGGGCCGCTGCGCGGGGCCTTCCCCCACCCCGCCCCTTCCCGAAACCGGGGCTCCGCCCCAGACCCCGTACGGCCTCCGGCCGGGTCCTCAAACGCCGGACGGGCTGGAAAACCAGCCTCGCCCGCGATTGAGGGGAATGGCCCAGCGCAGCGCTCGAAGACCACCGCGCCCCGCCCACCCCGCTTCACGACCAGCACAGCAGGCTCGGGCAGCGCCGCCCGCACCGCGTCCGGCCCGACAACCCCCCACGCCTCCTCCGCCTCGTCCTCCCCCACGAACACCAGGTCCGCCCCCCGCGCGAGCTCCAGGAGCACCCGGGGTCCCGACCCGTCGCGCCACAGCCCCGCGCGGAAGTTCACGTCGAACGACACCAGCGGCCGATCGACCCGCGCCGCGGTCAGCTCCCGCATCAACCCCAGGCAGTCCTCCGACAACGCCGCCGTGATCCCGGAGACGTGCAGGATCCGCCCGTCCCCCACCACCTCGTACGCCACCGTCGCCGGCGACATCGCCGACGCCGCCGACCCGGCCCGGTAGTACGCGACCTCGTGTGCCTCCGTCGCCCGGTCCGTGGCCGTACGGAAGTAGATCCCGGTCGGACGCTCGGCGTCCCGCCCCACCGCCGACACATCGACCCCGTACGCGGCGATCGTCTCCACCAGGTGGTCGCCGAAGCCGTCGCGGCCGACGCGGCTCACCCACTTCGCCCGGTGCCCCACCGCGGCCAGCGCGCATGCCACGTTGGACTCGGCGCCACCGATGGTGCGGGTGAACGACGGCACGTCGGCGAGGCGGCCCGACCGGGAGGGCAGAAAGGTGACCATGGACTCGCCGAGGCAGACGACGTCCACGGACGGCGCGTCCACGGGCGGCGCGTCCGCAGACGGGGCTCCGTCCACGGGCGGGGCTCCGGTCACGTGCGGACTCCTCATGCGTCGGGGGCGATCATGCAGGGTCCATTGACCCGGCGTTGGCCCGGATGTTAGACAGCACCAAGCGATATGCGCAATGACCGTTGCAGATGATGCAACGATCTCGACGAGGAGGATCCATGCCCGCCGACCGGCCCACCCCTCAGCTGGCCAACGAGCGCGTCGACCACCGCTTCAAGGCCCTGCCCCCGGACGCCGAGGGTCTGACCGTCGGCGAGCTGGCCGCCCAGCGCCGCAACCTGTTCACCGGCGGCTTCACCACCCCCGTCCTCGCCCTCTCCGCGGAGTCCGTCGAGCACAACCTGCGCCTCCTGGAGATCTACGCCGAGCGCCACGGCCTCGCCTTCGCCCCGCACGGCAAGACGTCCATGGCCCCGCAGCTCTTCGACCGTCAGCTGGAGCACGGCGCGTGGGGCATCACCGCCGCCGTCCCGCACCAGGCCCGCGTCTACCGCGCCCACGGCATCGCCCGGATCTTCCTCGCCAACGAGCTCGTCGACGCGCCCGCCCTGCGCTGGCTGGCCTCCGAGCTCGACACCGACCCCGACTTCCGCTTCGTCTGTTACGTCGACTCCGTGCGCGGGGTCGAGCTGATGGACGCGGCGCTCACCGAGGCGGACGCCCGCCGCCCCGTGGACGTCGTCGTCGAGCTCGGCGCCGGCGAGGGAGCGCGTACCGGAGCCCGTACGGAGGCCGACTGCACCGCCGTCGCCGACGCCGTCGCCGCGACCACGACCCTGCGCCTGGTCGGCGTCGCCGGCTACGAGGGCGAGGTCCCGCAGGCCGACGCCGAACGCGTCCACGCCTGGCTGCGCCGGCTGACCGCGCTCGCCGCGGAGTTCGACAAGGCCGGCCGCTTCTCCGCCGACATCGACGAGATCGTGATCAGCGCGGGCGGCAGCGCCTGGTTCGACGCGGTCGCGGACGTCTTCGCCGAGATCCCCGAACTCTCCCTCCCCGTCCTGAAGCTGCTGCGCTCCGGCGCGTACGTCTCGCACGACGACGGCCACTACCGGCACCTCACCCCCTTCAACCGCGTCCCCGAGGAGGGCGCGCTCCAGCCCGCGTTCCGGCTCTGGGCGCAGGTCGTCTCCCGCCCCACCGCCGAACAGGCCTTCACCAACGCGGGCAAGCGCGACGCCGCGTACGACCTCCACCTCCCCGAGGCGCAGGTCGTCCGTGACGCCCGCACCGGCACGGTCCGGCCGGCCGACGGCGTCACGGTCACCGGCCTGTCCGACCAGCACGGCTGGGTACGGACGGAGCCCGGCGCCGAGCTGGAGGTCGGCGACTGGCTCGGCATGGGCCTGTCCCACCCCTGCACCTCCTTCGACAAGTGGCAGTTGATCCCGCTGGTCGAGGCGGACGGCACGGTCGTCGACTACATCCGTACCTTCTTCTAGGAGCCCGCCATGGACCTGGTCATCCGCGACGTGGACGTCATCGACGGCTCGGGCGGGGAGTCGTACCGCGCCGACGTGGCCCTCGAAGGCGGTCGGATCGCCGCCATCGTCAAGGAGGCCGCGGCGGCGGGCTGTCAGCGTCCCACCGCCCGGCGCGTCCTGGACGCCGAGGGTCTCGCCCTGTCCCCCGGCTTCATCGACATGCACGCCCACAGCGACCTCGCGCTGCTCCGGGACCCGGAGCACACCGCGAAGGCCGCGCAAGGGGTGACCCTCGAGGTCCTGGGCCAGGACGGCCTGTCGTACGCGCCGGTCGACGACCGAACGCTCGCGGAGGTCCGCCGGGCGATCACCGGGTGGAACGGCGACGGTTCCGACATCGACTTCGACTGGCGCACGGTCGGCGAGTACCTGGACCGCCTCGACCGCGGGATCGCGGTGAACGCGGCGTATCTGATCCCCCAGGGAACGGTCCGGATGTACGCGGTCGGCTGGGACGACCGCCCCGCCACCGAGGCGGAGCTGAACCGCATGCGGCGGCTCGTGGCCGAGGGCATGGAGCAGGGCGCGGTCGGCATGTCCTCCGGGCTGACCTACACCCCCGGGATGTACGCCCCCGACACCGAGCTCGCCGAGCTCTGCAAGGTCGTGGCGCGGTACGGCGGCTACTACTGCCCGCACCACCGCTCGTACGGCGCCGGTGCGCTCCAGGCGTACGAGGAGATGGTCGCCCTCACCCGGGACGCGGGCTGCGCGCTCCATCTGGCGCACGCGACGATGAACTTCGGCGTGAACAAAGGCAAGGCGCCCGACCTCCTGGCCCTCCTCGACGAGGCGCTGGAGCGGGGCTCCGACATCTCCCTCGACACGTACCCGTACACCCCCGGCTGTACGACGCTGGTGGCCATGCTGCCGAGCTGGGCGAGCGAGGGCGGCCCGGAGGCGGTCCTTGCGCGGCTCCAGGACGCCGAGACGTCGGAACGGATCCGCCACCACCTGGAGGAGATCGGCTCGGACGGCTGCCACGGGGTGCCGATCGAGTGGGACACGATCGAGATCTCGGGGGTGAGCGACCCCGGCCTCGCGTCCTGCGTCGGCAAGACAATCGCGCAGTCCGCCGCGATGCGCGGCGAGGCGCCGTGGGTCACGGCCCGGCGCCTGCTGATCGACGACCGGCTGGGCTCGACGATCCTCCAGCACGTCGGCCACGAGGAGAACGTCCGGACGATCATGCGCCACCGGGTCCACACCGGCGGCTCGGACGGCATCCTCCAGGGCTTCAAGCCGCACCCGCGGGCGTACGGGACGTTCCCGCAGTACCTGGGGAAGTACGTACGCGAGGAGGGCGTCCTCTCCCTGGAGGAGTGCGTGGCCCACCTGACCTCCCGCCCGGCGGCCCGCCTCCGCCTCCCGGACCGCGGCCTGGTCCGCGAGGGCTACGTCGCGGACCTGGTCCTCTTCGACCCGACGACGGTGGCGGCGGGCTCGACGTACGACTCCCCGAGAACACTCCCGACGGGCATCCCCCACGTCCTGATCGACGGCAAGTTCGTGATGGAGGACGGCAAGAGGACGGACGTCCTGGCGGGCAGGTCCATCCGGTCGAGCTAGCTCCGTTGTGGGCATTCGTTCCGCTGGGGCGGTGGGGGTCCCCCCGGACGAAGTCTGGGGGAGGGTGGGCACAACGGGACGGCGCCCTTACGGGCGCGTCCGCTCCATGTGCCCGCCCACCACGGGGCCCCGCACGGGCTGAGGGCCCGTCCCCCACGGCTCCCGCCGCACCCACACGAGCCCCAGCGCCAGCACAACCCCCGCCACCACGAACCCGTACCACGGCGTATGCCCCGACGGCGCCGTCTCGTACACGAGCGCCGCCGACAGCACCCCCAGCACCTGCCCCACCCGCGTGTCCCACGCGACCGCCGCCACGACCACCGTCCCCCACAGCAGGTACCACGGCTGCACCATCGGCGAGAGCGCCACCAGGGCCACCAGCGAGAGCCCCAACCCGAGCACGGGCTTGATCCGCCCCCTCCAGGCCCGCCACGCGAGCACCAGGATGATCACCACGGCGGCGAGAAGCCCGAGCTTCTGCACCACGCCCTTCACCGGCTCGGGACCGTCCCCGACCAGCAGCCCCAGCCCCAGCCCCACGTCACTCGTCACGGACAGCGCCGTGTGGATCGTCCCGGCCACGCTCTGCGTCCGCAGCCACCCGAAGCCGGTTCCTGCGGCCACCGTCGCAGCGGCGGCAACGGCCCCCGCGACCGCCCCCGGCAGCACGAGCCCCTTCACGGCACCCCACAGGCCACCCACGCCACGACCCCCGTGGGCGCGCGCCACCATCACCCCGATGAAGAGCAACGCCACGGCCGCCGGCGACTTGATCATCATCGCGAGCCCGACCAGGATCGACCCGAGCACCCACCGCCCCCGAGTGGCGAGCAGCAACCCGCTCAGCATGAGCCCGATCATCAGTCCGTCGTTGTGCATCCCGCCCACGACGTGGATCAGCAGCAGCGGGTTCAGCGCGGCCAGCCACAAGGCCCCGCTCCCGCGCCCCAGCCCTCGGACCGCCCACACGATCAACGCGAGCGCGCCCAGCGCGATCAGCCGCATCCCGAGAACCGCGGGGACGATCTCCCCACCGGTCAGCTTCACCACGGCCTGCGCGAGCACCAGGAACACCGGCCCGTACGGGGCGGGCGTGTCCGTCCAGTGCCCGCCGACGCTCGCCGCCGCGTCCGCCCCGAGGTCGCCGGGCGCGAGGACCGACGGCCCCGCCCCGTACACGTCGTAGCCCTCCAGGACCATGGCGCCCTGCGCGATGTAGCTGTACACGTCGGCGCTGTACAGCGGCGGCGCGAGCACCAGCGGCGCGGTCCACCACCCCAGCGTGACCAGCAGCGCCCGCTCCCGCGCCTCCTCCACGCCGCGCGCGAGCAGCCGCCCGTACCGCCACCAGGCCGCCACGAGCAGGGTCAGTCCCAGGTACGCCAGTACGGCACCGGCCACCGTCAGCGCCGACCCCCTGGGCGCCCACAGGCCCCACGGCTCGCGTACCGGCAGTGTCCCGGCGGTGTACCCGCCCACGGCGACGGCGAGCGACCCGGCCGCACCCGCCCACCGGCATCCGGAGGCACTGAAAACCCACATGAGGGGTCAACCTACCTGGGGCGCTTCGTCGCTCCCGGGGCCGAGCCCGACTTTCCGGGCTTCTCCGACTTCTCGCCGGCGCCCGCCTCGGCGCCGTCGGCCGCGACGGTGGGCGAGGCGGTCGCGGTCGCGGTCCCCGACGGGGTCGCGCTCGGGCCGGCCGACGCCGTCGTGGCGCCCGTGCCCGCCGGGGCGCTCTGCCGCGGTGCCCCGGTCGCCTCTCCCTCGTCACCGGGCTCCGCCGTGCCCGAGGGGTCGGCCTGGATCAGCGAGGGCAGCCCCGGGTGCCCGTCGCCACCCGCGGGGCCCCCGCCGGTCTCCCCGGCGCGGAAGGCCCCGGCGACGACCGCGACCAGCAGCCCGAGCCCGACGACACCGCCGCCGGCGATCGCCCACCGCGCGCCCGCACGTCGCCGCGGCGGCGCATGCCGACGGCGACGCCCGGTGGCCCCCGTGGCCTGTGAGGCGCCTGCGGCGCGGTGGTCGTCATTGCTCATGGCGGCGAATTCTAGGGAGCGGGGTACCGGCAGAGCGAGTCAGGTCACATTCCGGACGAACGCCCGAGCTTCCCCGTTCCGCCCGACGTGTCCCAAAACACGAGGCGCCCCGCTCCGGCCCGCCGTAAGCTCACGACATGCAGGTGATCCAGTCCACGAAGCTCGCCAACGTCTGTTACGAAATCCGGGGCCCGGTGCTCGAAGAGGCGATGCGGCTGGAGGCTGCGGGTCATCGCATCCTCAAGCTCAACACCGGCAACCCGGCCGCCTTCGGCTTCGAGTGCCCGCCGGCGATCCTCGAGGACGTCCTGCGCAACCTCGCCGACGCGCACGGCTACGGAGACGCGAAGGGCCTGCTCTCCGCCCGCCGCGCGGTGATGAGCCACTACGAGACCAAGGGCATTCCGCTCTCCGTCGAGGACATCTACCTCGGCAACGGCGTCTCCGAGCTGATCCAGATGTCGATGCAGGCGCTGCTCGACGACGGCGACGAGGTGCTCGTCCCCGCCCCGGACTACCCGCTGTGGACCGCCTCGGTCTCCCTCGCGGGCGGTACGGCCGTGCACTACCGCTGCGACGAGCAGGCGGACTGGATGCCGGACCTCGCCGACATCGAGCGGAAGATCACCGACCGCACCAAGGCGATCGTGATCATCAACCCGAACAATCCCACGGGCGCCGTCTACGACGACGAGATGCTCCGCTCCCTCACCGAGATTGCCCGCCGCCACAACCTGGTCGTCTGCTCCGACGAGATCTACGACAAGATCCTCTACGACGGCACGACGCACACCCCCACGGCCGCCATCGCCCCGGACCTCCTCGTCCTCACCTTCAACGGGATGAGCAAGAACTACCGGGTGGCGGGCTTCCGCTCCGGCTGGCTCGCCGTCTGCGGCCCCAAGGCCCACGCCACCTCGTACATCGAGGGGCTGACGATCCTCGCCAACATGCGACTGTGCGCCAACATGCCCGCGCAGCACGCGGTGGCCGCCGCCCTCCAGGGCCGGCAGTCGATCGAGGACCTGGTGCTGCCGGGCGGCCGGCTGCTCGAGCAGCGGGACACGGCGTACGAGCTGCTCACGCAGATCCCGGGTGTGACCTGTGTGAAGCCGAAGGGCGCCCTGTACCTCTTCCCGCGCCTCGACCCGAACGTCTACAAGATCAAGGACGACCGGCAGATGGTCCTCGACCTGCTGCGGGCCGAGAAGATCATGGTGGTGCACGGCACCGGGTTCAACTGGCACGAGCCGGACCACTTCCGGATCGTCACGCTCCCCAACGCCAAGGACCTCGCGGACGCGGTGACCCGGATCGGGCACTTCCTGGACGGCTACAGCCAGCCATAGCCCCTCACTCTCCGGACGTAGCTCAACTTTAGATTGAATCTAAGCTAGGATGGCTCCAGAGCTACTGCAGGAGGCCGTCCCCATGTACGAACCGATCCGCACCAAGTCGGTCCACCGGATGGCCGACGACGACCAGAACGCGTACCCTCACCGCTCCCGCGAGGAAGAGCTGGACATCCAGCTCGCCGGACACCTCGCCGCCCTGCTCGCCGTCACGGACGAGCTGGGCGACGCGGCGGCCGGTGAACTCATCGCCCGGCAGGTGGCACGGCTGCGCGGCGCGCCGCCGGCCCGTCACGCGGGACTGAGCGGCGCGCCGGCGGAGGCTCTGCACCGGCGCGCGCACGCCCTCGCGGGCCGTGCCCTGGTCGTCGCCGCCTCCCGGGCCGACACGGCCGCCGCGATCCTCGCCGCCGAGCGCATGGACGCGCACACCGCGGCACTGACCTCCCACGAGCTGGTCAGCGCCCCCTGACGGCCCCGGTCCGCGCGCCACACAGCCGCGCGGACCGGGCGCCACCCACAACTCCCGCCCACCACACCCCAGTCCACCGCACTCCGGTTCTGTACCGGGATCGTCACTTCACCTCCCGTCCACCCAACTCCCCCTGGAATGTGGGCTTCCGCGAGCAATCTGCACGCGTGAGACGGATTCTGGGAATCGTCCTGGCCGCCCTGCTCCTCGGCGGCGTGGCCGTCGCCCTCGTGGCGGGGGGCGACAAGGACAAGGGCACGGCAACGAAGACCGTGCGAGGAGTGATCGGATCGGAGAAGGCGGAGTTCTTCGCCGATCCCAAGGTGGTGAAGGCCCTTGCCGACAAGGGCTTCACCGTGAAGGCGGAGACCTCCGGGTCCTGGGACATGGAGCAACTGCCGCTCGACGGCTATGACTTCGCGTTCCCGTCGTCCAAGGCACCGGCCGACGAGCTGCGGGCCCGCACGAAGGCCAAGAGCACTCCGCTCCGGCCCTTCTACTCGCCCCTGGTCGTCGTCGCGCACAGCGCCGCCGCCAAGGTGCTGGCCGACAACGACCTGGTCACCCTCGGCTCCGGGGGCCGGACCGGCACGCTGCGCATGGGCCCGTATCTGGAGGCCGCGAAGGCCGACCGGACCTGGCAGCAGCTCAAAGGGGCCGCCGGACACCCGGAGTTGAGCGGGACGCTCTTCATCACCTCGACCGACCCGGTCGCCTCCAACTCCGGCGCGCTCTACCTCGCCGCGGCGAGCTACGTCGCCGACGGCGGCAAGGTCGCCGGCGACAAGGCGGCCGTGGACCGCACGGCGCCGCTGCTGCGCAAGCTGATCCAGGTGCAGGGGGCACAGCAGTCCGGTTCGGACGCCCCGTTCCGCGACTTCATCAGCGGCGTCGGCAATCCGCTGGTGCTCGTGTACGAGTCCCAGGTCGCCTCCCCGCTCCTGGCGAAGCAGGACCTGGGCGACCTGGTGGTGCTGTACCCGGACACCACGGTGATCAGCGACCACACCGTCGTCCCACTCAGCGAGAACGGCCGGGCGCTCGGCGAACTCCTCACCTCCGACAAGGAGTTGCGCGAGCTCGCGGTGGGCCACGGCTTCCGCCCGCAGGGCGCCGCCGCCGAGTTCACGGCCGCGACCGCGGCCCTCAAGGACCGCCTCAACCAGACCATGACCGGAGTCCGCCAGGCGCCCGTGCCCACCAGCGAGGTGCTGCACGAGATGGCGCGGCGGGCCCGAACCCAGGGGGACCCCGCATGACCACGCCCGACGCACCGTTGATCCTCACCCCGCCGGAGCCGGTCGCCCCGGTCCGTACCGAACAGGCCTCCGGCCTCGTCCCGCTCGAGGAGTCCGTCCGCACGGAGATGACCCGACGCGCGGTCGAGTACGTGGGTTCGCTCGCCGGACTCGACACCCGTTCGCCCGAGTTCGCGGGCCGTATCGGGGAGATCGCCGCCCTCGGGGCCGGCGAGATGCGCAGCGCCGCGGCGCAGTCGAACCGCATGCTGGACCGTACGGTCCGCTCGCTGGCCGACGGCGGCGGCGACGCGCAATCGCGGGTCGGCTCCTCGCTGGTGGAGCTGCGCCGCACGGTCGAGGACCTCGACCCGCGCGACACCCCCGGCAGGGGGGCGCGGCGCCTCCTGTCCAAGCTGCCGGGTGGCAACAAGCTGCGCGACCACGTCGCCAAGTACGCCTCCTCCCAAGGCACCCTGAACCGGATCGTCGGATCCCTGCGCGGCGGCCAGGACGAACTGCGCCGCGACAACGCGGCGCTGCAGACCGAGCGGGCCCGGCTCTGGGAGACCATGGGCAAGCTCCAGGAGTACGCGGTGCTCACCGAGGCCCTCGACGCGGCCGTCGAGGAGCGCATCGCGCTGACCGCGGACCCGGCGGCGGCGGACGCGCTCCGCTCCGACGTCCTCTTCCCCGTCCGCCAGAAGCACCAGGACCTGCTGACCCAACTCGCCGTCTGCGCCCAGGGATACCTGGCGATGGACGTGGTCCGCCGCAACAACGACGAGCTGATCAAGGGCGTCGACCGGGCGGCGACGACGACGGTCTCGGCGCTGCGGATCGCGGTGATGCTCTCCTCCGCGCTGGAGAACCAGCGCAAGGTGACCGAGCAGGTCAACGTCCTGCGCTCGACGACGGAGGACCTGATCCGCGGCAACGCGGAGATGCTGGCGACCCAGAGCGGTGAGATCCAGCGGATCGCGGCGGACCCGGCGGTCGGCGCGGAGACGCTGCGCACGGCGTTCCAGCAGATCTACCGGACGCTCGACGCGATCGACACGTACAAGGTCCAGGCGACCGAGTCGATGGCGGCGACGGTCGAGTCGCTGACGTCCGAACTCCAGACCGCGAGCGCCTACCTGGAGCGCACCCGCCGCACGGGCGCGCTGGAAGGGGGCGTGGGATGAGACGACTCGGAGTCCGCGCCGGGCTCGCGCTCGCGCTCGCCGCGCTGGTGACCGTCACCGCCGCCTGCACCACCGAAGACGGGGGCGGCGGCACCGGCGGCGACCAGCAGGCCCACGCGCCCCGCACGCTCCGCGTCCTCGCCTCCTCCGAGCTCTCCGACATGGAGCCCGTCCTCGAGGAAGCGCGGAAGGCGACCGGGGTCACCGTCGAGCCCACCTACGCCGGCACGCTCGACGCCGTCGAGCAGATCGCGTCCGGCGCGGCGGAGCAGTCGTACGACGCGGTCTGGCTCTCCTCCAACGACTACCTGCGGCTGCGCCCCGACACCGCGAAGAAGATCACCGGCGAGACGCCGATCATGACCTCCCCGGTCGCCCTCGGCCTCCGTCCGGGCGCCGTGGCCGCCCTGGGCTGGGACCCCGCGAAGGTCACCTGGTCGCAGATCCACCAGGCCGTCGCCGAGAAGAAGCTCGGCTACGGCATGACCGACCCGGCCCGTTCCAACTCGGGCTTCTCCGCCCTGGTCTCCATCGCCTCCGGCCTCTCCGGCGCCCAGTCCGCCCTCACCGAGAAGGACGTCGCCGCGGCCACGCCGAAGCTCAAGGAGTTCTTCGGTGGCCAGAAGCTGACCTCCGGCTCCTCCGGCTGGCTGGCCACCGCGTGGTCCCGCCGCACCGACGTCGACGCACTGATCAACTACGAGTCCGTACTGCTGAACACGGGCGAGAAGCTCACCGTCATCCGCCCCGCCGACGGCGTCGTCACCGCCGACTACCCCTTCACGCTCCTCACCTCCGCGAGCCCGGAGGCCAAGCAGGCGGCCGCGAGCCTCACCGCCCATCTGCGTACGCCGACGACCCAGCGGATGATCACCAACCGGACCCTGCGCCGCCCGGTCGTCCCCGGCGTGGAGCTCGCGAAGCCCCTCACCGCCGACCAGCGCCGCGAACTCCCCTTCCCCGGCAGCCGGTCCGTCGCCGACGGCCTTCTCGACGCGTACGAGAACAAGCTCCGCCGCCCCTCCCGCACCGTCTACGTCCTCGACACCTCCGGCTCCATGGGCGGCGAGCGGCTCACCCGGCTCAGGTCGGCACTCGCCCAGCTGACCGGGGACTTCCGGGACCGCGAGACGGTCACGCTGATGCCCTTCGGCTCCGCGGTGAAGCGGGACGAGGTCCGTACGTACACGGTCGACCCGGCCGCCCCGCAGAAGGCCGCCGACGCCATGCGCGCCCAGGCCAACGGGCTCTCCGCCTCGGGCGGCACGGCGATCTACTCCAGTCTCGAGGAGGCGTACGAGAAGCTCGGCAGCGCCCCCGTCGGCGATGTGTTCACGTCGATCGTGCTGATGACGGACGGCGAGAACACCGACGGCGACCCGGCACCCGCGTTCGACGCCTTCTACCGGGACCTGCCGCCCGCCCAGCAGCGGACGCCGGTCTTCCCGATCCTCTTCGGGGACTCCGACCGCGCCGAACTCGACCACATCGCGTCCCTGACCGGCGGCCGGCTCTTCGACGCCAACAAGGGCTCGCTGGACGGAGCCTTCGAGGAGATCCGTGGCTACCAGTAACCCGGGCAACAAGGCGCTGCGCTACCTGGAGTCCCGCAAGAACCTCACCGGCAGCGCCTGCGGCGTCGCGGGTCTCGCCCTGACGTTCACCGGCGCCGCCGGCTCCCTCTGGCCCGTGGTCGTCGCGGGCCTGTACGGCGCGGGCGCGCTGATCGCCCCGCCCGAGCGGCCGCCCGCGCCGGAGTTCCCGGACGCCGCGGAGCAACTGGATGCCTTGCGGGCGGACTTCACGACCCTGCGGTCCTATCTCGCGGAGGTCGAACTGCCGCCCGCCGCGGCCGGACACCTCACCGAACTGGACTCCCTGATCGAGGCGCTCCTCGCACCGGGCTGGGTCAGCGACCCGGAGCACCTGCACGTCCTGGCCCGCGCGGTGCGCCAGGACGTCCCGGAGGCGGTGGACACCTTCGTACGGACCCGCTGGTGGACCCGTGTCACGCCGGGTTCCGAGCCCCCCGAGCGCCACCTCGAACGCCAACTGACTGCGCTCCACGCCGAGATGGCCCAGATCGCCGCCGCCCTCCAGGACGCGGAGGCGATTCGGCAGCACACCCACACCGCCTACCTGGAGGGGCGTACAGAAAAGCACCGGCCCCCGAAAGCGTGAGGGGCTTTCGGGGGACCGGTGTGCATCGCGGCGAGCCGTTCGTGACCCCACTGGTCAGGGCGGTGTTCGGGGCGACTCGCCACGAGTCTCGAGGTGCGGGGCTCAGCCCAGGCGCTCGACCAGCGCGCGGTACTCGTCCCACAGTTCCTTCGGCGTGTGGTCACCGAAGGTGTTCAGGTGCTCGGGGACCAGGGCGGCCTCCTCGCGCCAGACGTCGCGGTCGACCTTGAGCAGGAACTCCAGGTCCTCCGCGGGCAGCTCCAGGCCCTCGGTGTCGAGCGAGTCGACGGTCGGCAGGATGCCGATCGGGGTCTCGACGCCCTCGGCCTTGCCCTCCAGGCGCTCCACGATCCACTTCAGGACGCGGCTGTTCTCGCCGAAGCCGGGCCAGACGAACTTGCCGGCCTCGTTCTTGCGGAACCAGTTCACGTAGTAGATCTTCGGGAGCTTGGCGGCGTCCGCGTTCGCACCCACCTTGATCCAGTGGGCCATGTAGTCGCCCATGTTGTAGCCGCAGAACGGCAGCATGGCGAAGGGGTCGCGGCGCAGCTCGCCGACCTTGCCCTCGGCGGCGGCGGTCTTCTCGGAGGCGACGTTCGCGCCGAGGAAGACACCGTGCTGCCAGTCGAAGGACTCGGTGACCAGCGGGACGGCGGAGGCGCGGCGGCCACCGAAGAGGATCGCCGAGATCGGCACGCCCTTCGGGTCCTCCCACTCCGGCGCGATGATCGGGCACTGCCCGGCCGGGACGGTGAAGCGGGCGTTCGGGTGGGCGGCCGGGGTCTCGGACTCCGGCGTCCAGTCGTTGCCCTTCCAGTCGGTGAGGTGCTTGGGCAGCTCCTCGGTCATGCCCTCCCACCACACGTCGCCGTCGTCGGTGAGCGCGACGTTGGTGAAGACGGAGTTGCCCCACATCGTCTTCATGGCGTTGGCGTTGGTGTGCTCGCCGGTGCCGGGCGCGACGCCGAAGAAGCCGGCCTCGGGGTTGATCGCGTAGAGGCGGCCGTCCTCGCCGAAGCGCATCCAGGCGATGTCGTCGCCGATGGTCTCGACCGTCCAGCCGGAGATCGTGGGCTCCAGCATGGCGAGGTTGGTCTTGCCACAGGCGGACGGGAAGGCGGCGGCGACGTACTTGGACTCGCCCTGCGGCGGGGTGAGCTTGAGGATCAGCATGTGCTCGGCGAGCCAGCCCTCGTCACGCGCCATGACGGACGCGATGCGCAGCGCGTAGCACTTCTTGCCGAGCAGGGCGTTGCCGCCGTAGCCGGAGCCGTACGACCAGATCTCGCGGGACTCGGGGAAGTGCGAGATGTACTTGGTGGTGTTGCAGGGCCACGGCACGTCCTCCTGGCCCTCGTCCAGGGGTGCGCCCAGCGTGTGGACGGCCTTCACGAAGAAGCCGTCGGTGCCCAGCTCGTCGAGGACGGCCTGGCCCATGCGGGTCATGGTGCGCATGGAGACGGCGACGTACGCGGAGTCGGTGATCTCGACGCCGATGGCGGAGAGCGGCGAGCCGACCGGGCCCATGCAGAAGGGCACGACGTACATGGTGCGGCCACGCATCGAGCCCCGGAAGATGCCCTCCTCACCGGCGAAGACGGCCTTCATCTCCGCGGGAGCCTTCCAGTGGTTGGTCGGGCCCGCGTCCTCCTCCTTCTCGGAGCAGATGAAGGTCCGGTCCTCGACGCGTGCGACGTCGGACGGGTCGGAGGCGGCGTAGTACGAGTTCGGTCGCTTGATCGGGTCAAGCTTCTTGAACGTGCCCTTGGCGACGAGCTCCTCGCAGAGGCGCTCGTACTCGGCCTCGGATCCGTCGCACCAGACGATCCGGTCCGGCTGCGTGATCTCGGCGATCTCGTTCACCCAGGCGACCAGTTCCTGGTGCTGAGTGGGGACGGCGGTGGTGGGAGCCGCGTTGTCGCGCGCCACGATTGCTCCTTGATGAGGGGTTTTTAGATGTCTGCCCCGTGGGGGCTGCGACCCGGATGCGTCGTAGCTGCTCATCCGGTGCCGACCGCACTCATTTGATCATCCGACGCATGTGCCCATATGTCCAGAGGGCCGCCCACGTGAGCATCGCCACTCCTTTCCGGGACCTACGGGGGCGTAGGTAGCATTCGGCTCATGACTTCAGCCGTGCCGGACGTGACCCGGATAGAGCCCACCTCGTCCCACCCGCACCCGCTGAAGCCCAGACTCAGGGGCTGGCTGCACGCAGGGATGTTCCCGGCGGTCATCGTCGCGGGCCTCACCCTCGTCGCCCTCTCGGACTCGCCCCGGGCCCGGATCGCCTGCGGGATCTACGTCCTCACCGCCTGCCTGCTCTTCGGCATCAGCGCGCTGTACCACCGCGGCAACTGGGGACCGCGCGGCGAGGCCGTCCTGCGACGGCTCGACCACGCCAATATCTTCCTGATCATCGCGGGCACCTATACCCCGCTCACGCTGCTGCTCCTCCCCGATTCCACCGGCCGGCCCCTCATGTGGGCGGTCTGGGCCGCCGCCACGGCCGGCATCGCCTTCCGGGTCTTCTGGGTCGGCGCCCCCCGCTGGCTGTACACGCCCTGCTACATCGCGATGGGCTGGGCCGCCGTCTTCTTCCTGCCCGACTTCATGCGGACCGGCGGCATCGCCGTCCTCGTCCTCGTCATCGTCGGCGGACTGCTCTACAGCGCGGGCGGGGTCATCTACGGCATGAAGCGGCCGAACCCGTCCCCCCGCTGGTTCGGATTCCACGAGGTCTTCCACTCGCTCACCCTGGCGGCCTTCATCGTCCACTACGTCGGCATCTCGCTGGTGGCCTACCAACACGCGTGAGCCCCACAATGACGGCCATGGCCGCTGAATCCTCCCCTCCGCTCAGCCTGCGCGAGCGCAAGAAACTCAAGACCCGCGCCGCGATCCGGAAGGCCACCTACCGGCTCGTCGCCGAGCAGGGGTACGAAGCGGCCACCGTCGACCGGATCGCGGCGGCGGCCGACGTCTCCCCCTCCACCGTCGTGCGCTACTTCCCCGTCAAGGAGGACATCCTCCTCACCGACGAGAGCGACGCCCTCCTCGACGCCCGGCTGCGGGCCCGCCCCGTCGACGAGGAGCCGCTGGAGTCCCTGCGCGCCGTCGTCCTCGACGCGGTGGCGACCGCGCTCGCCGACGAACCGGAGGAGACCCGGCTGCGCGCCCGCGTCATGGTCGAGATCCCTGCCGTACGCGCCCGGCTCACCGAGACCGCCGCCGAGACAGCCCAGCTGCTCGCCCGCGCCCTCGCCGAGCGCACCGGCCGGGACGCCGACGACCTGGAGGTACGGGTCTTCACGGCAGCGGTCCTCGGCGCCCTGCGCGAGGCGACCGTCTACTGGGCCGAGCGCGGACAGACCGACGACCTGGTGCCGCTCCTCGACCGGACCGTCGACACGCTCAAGGGCGGCCTGTCGCTCCGAGCGCTCCCCTGACCACCCGGCCCGACTCCGGATTGGCCGCGCACCCCCAGACCCCGTGCGGGCAGTAGTCCGTGAACGTCTGGTACACCGGCCGGTGCCGCGCAAACCAGTCGAGCATCCCCCGTACGTACACCGGATTGTCGCCGTTCCGGAAGAGACCCCACTCCGGGTACGAGACGGGCTTGCCGTGCTCCGCCGCGAACCGCACATGGTGCGCGAGCCCGAAGTCCTCCGCGACCTGGTCCTCGAAGGAGATCCCCTCGGGCTGGTCGTAGGCGTCGAGCCCGACGATGTCGACGTACGCGTCACCCGGGTAGCAGCGCGGCCACTCGACCGCGTCCCGCCCCCGGCTCGCGGTGAAGTCGAAGCGGAACCGCTGCCCGGGCACCTCGCGCAGCACACTCACGACCCGCCGCCAGTACGCCTTCCAGCTCTCCGGGTCCGGACCGCAGCGATGGCTGTACGTGGTGCCGTTCATCTCCCAGCCGAGGACCAGCACGGCGTCGGAGAGCCGGTTCTCGACGAGCCGTTCCCCCAGGGTGCGGAAGTGACGGTCGTACGCCCCCGCCGCCCCGCGTCGCAGTCCGGCCCTGACCTCGCCGTCCGGCAGCCCGGCCTCGTTCCGGTCGAGCAGCGGCACGTTCAGGACGAAGAGCCGCCCCGGCCGCTCCTCCTTCCATCGCGCCCACGGCTCGAAGAGCGCGGGATGGCCCTCGATGTTGGACCAGCGGTCGCCGGGGAGGTAGGTGTGCCCGACGGTCAGCGACGCGCCGCCGAGCCAGCGCTGCACCTCGGCGATCCGCCGCACCCCGGCCTCGTCGGAGCCCGTGAAGAATCCGGACGGCACCCTCACCGGCGCCGGGTCGGGCGCGGCCGGCTCCGCACGGTGCCGGGAGCCCGGCGCGATCCGGTCGTAGGGCAGGACGAGCGCGAGAACGGCCGCGAGCAGCACGGTCAGTGCGGCCCGCGGCCAGGAGGGGAGGGTCACGTCAACTGGTCCAGAAGTCCCACCAGCGGGTCAGGATCAGCATCCCGATGATCCCGATGTGCAGGACGGGCAGCGCGAAGGTGAAGTCCTCGAAGAACCCCTTCACCGCGGCGGGCGCCGGCAGCACGCCCGCCCGGACGTTGTGCGAGGTCACGTACCAGAACATGACGATGGTGGCGACCCAGGCGAGGCAGCACCAGAGGCAGAGCGCGTTGATCTCGTACAGCGACTGGTACATCAGCCAGGTGCAGAACCCGACGCCGAACAGCGTGCCCGCGTTCAGACCGAGCCAGAACCAGCCGCGGTAGTGGGCACCCGCGAGGAGCCCGGCCCCGATGGCGACGACCATCCCGTACGTCACGAGACCGAGCATCGGGTTCGGGAAGCCGAACACCGCCGCCTGCTCGCTCTTCATGATGTTGCCGCAGGACACGACCGGGTTGAGGCTGCAGCCCGGCTGGAAGCTCGGGTCCTCGAGGAGCTTGAACTTGTCGATCGTGATGACCCAGGCGGCCAGCACCCCGGCCGCCCCGGTGATCATCAGCAGCCAGGCGAGGGCACGGCTCGCGCCGATCCCCCCGGCGCCCTCCCGGGACTCCTCCTGCCGCTGCCCCGGCACCCCGCTCCGTACGTTGACCGTCGCCATGACGCCGCCCCCTCTCCGCTCAGCCCTGCAGCCGCCGGACGGGCAGCAGGACGTGCGCCGCGGCACCCACGACCTTGTCGTCCGTCACGAAGGTCTTCAGCCGCGCCTCGGTGACCGCCTCTCCGGGCACGGCGTCCGGCCAGGGGCGCACGGAGCAGATGAGGTAGACGTGCCCGTTCTCCTGGGCGGCCGCCTCCCACTCCGCCGGGACCGGGATCTGCACCTTCATGAACGGCAGGGTGAGCACGGCCCGCTGGGCCTCGACCAGCAGATGGGCACCGGTCGCCCGCTCCACCGAGGCGTCGACCACCCGGTCCCCGAGCGGCAGGCCCATGCCTTCGAGGGCGGCCCGCATCGCCTCTTCGCCGGCCTCGGGGCCGTCACGGCCGTCCCCGAGCGAATACACCATCAGAAAGGGGGTGACGGGGGTGTCGGCGGTGGGCCCGATGGTCCACGGAACGACGGTGAGCGTCCCCAGCGGGGATTCGCTGCGCGCCGAGGAAACGACATTGGAAGAGGTCATGAATCCGGATGCTAGTGGTCGAACAGCCGCCACCCGGACCCGAATTCACTCGATCGGCCGACATTCATCCCGCTGGCATTTCGCTCGCAACGAAGTCGGGATTCCATCGTTGTGCCCATAGGGCACTTGCCGAAATCAGGAGATCACTCATGATCGTCCCGCGCCGCGTCGCACTGCGGTCACTGTTCACCCTGACCGTCGCCGCGTTCACCGGCGGCGCGCTGGCCCGTATCGCCGCGGCGCCGCGCCGACCCCCCGTCGCCTCCGGCGACCTCTTCGACGAGATGTACGGGGGCCGTCGCATCCAGGCCCGCCTCACCTCCGCGGGGGTGCCGGAGGTCCTCGTCGACGGCAGGCCGCTGCATCTGATGCGCTGCGCCGACGGCGGCTACCTCACCCCCATCGACCACTACCAGTCCCATCCGACGCCGCTGGCGGCCACCCGCGCAGCCGTGGACGAGCTGGGGTCCGCCCCGCTGACCCGCTTCGCCGCAGCCCACGGCGTCCACCCGGGAGGGAGCCCGCGTGGCGTACACACGTAAGAACCAGCGCGATCTGACGAGCGCCGAGCGGAGGAAGTTCGTCGCCGCGGTCCTGGAGCTCAAGCGCAGGGGAACGTACGACGACTTCGTCCGTACGCACATCGACTACTACGTCGCCGACGGGGACGACCGTCTCCGCGTCGCCCATATGACACCCAGCTTCCTGCCCTGGCACCGCAAGTTCCTGCTGGAGTTCGAACGGGAGCTGCGCCGGATCGACCCGACCGTCACCGTGCCGTACTGGGACTGGACCCGGGACAACACCCCGGCGGCCTCGCTGTGGAACGACGACTTCATGGGCGGCAACGGGCGGTCGAGCGATCTTCAGGTGATGACCGGCCCCTTCGCCTACGCGGGCGGGCACTGGACCGTGCAGCACGCCATGACCGAGGACCGCTTCCTGACCAGGGATTTCGGCCGTCCCCGGGACCCGATCACGCTGCCGACGAAGGCACAGCTCGACGAGGTGATGCGGGAGACGGTGTACGACGTGGCGCCCTGGAACTCCACGAGCGAGTCGGGGTTCCGCAACCGCCTGGAGGGCTGGTCCCCGGGCCGGGGCAACGACCGCTTCCGTATCCACAACCGGGTGCACCGCTGGGTCGGCGGTCTGATGCTCGGCGGGGCCTCCGTCAACGATCCGGTCTTCTGGCTCCACCACTCCTTCGTCGATCTGCTCTGGTCGCGCTGGCAGCAGCGCAACCCGCGGGCCGGCTATCTGCCCGTGCGGCCGCCGGAGCTGGGCGAGTCGCAGTACCGCCGGATCGCGGCCCGCGACGAGAAGATGGGCCCGTGGGGCGTCACCCCGGCCGAGATGCTCGACCACAGCGGGATCTACCGCTACGCGTAGGGGTGCGCGAGCGCGTACGGGTCGGAACGGAAGCGGCCCCCCGGCTGGTGCCGGGGGGCCGCTCGGTGCCGAGGTGATCAGCCGCCGTAGCCACCGTCGTCGTGACCGTCGACGTTCGCGCACTGGTTGCCGAACGCCGGGTTGATCAGACCGATGACGGTCACGGTGTTGCCGCAGAGGTTGATCGGAACGTGGACCGGCACCTGCACGACGTTGCCCGAAGCGACACCGGGCGAGTGGGCGGCAACGGCCTCGGCGCCCGAGTCGGCGACGGCCATGCCGGCTCCGCTGAGGGCAACGGCACCCGTGCCGGCGAGAACAGCGGCAGCCTTCGCGATGCGAGACATCAAGAACTCCTTGGACGTGGAAAGGCGACCGCGACAATCACGGCCGACAATCCCGTTCAACGCCGAAATGGCGCACGGGTCACGGCCTTTAGTCCGTACGGGCCGAAAATGACGTGGGGAAGGCCCGCAGACCGGTGGCCGCCCGCCGTCGGATACGACGGAGCGAACCCGTGGTCTGCGGGCCACGGCCATGCGACAAGCCTTCTGTTGTAACGAGCAACGACCCCTCGGGTGGCGGGGAAGAATCGTGTCTTCACCCGCCGGGCCATTGGTCGTACAAAAGACCGCCGTCAGGCCGTCGGCTGCGCCAGACCCAGCTGGGAGTCCAGCGCCCCGCTCACCGCGGGGGTGAGGACACCGACCTCCGGCACGGCGAGGTCCGGCAGTCCGAGCCGGTCGCCGCGCGGCGCCACGACGGGGTTGCCGACCGTGGCACCGGGGGTGGTCGCCTTCACGGGCGCGCTGGGCGTGGCGAACAGGGCCTTGCCCGGCTCGCTGCCCTCGATGACCTCGGGCAGCGGGGCCGCGACGAGGGTCTCCGGGATCGTGCTGGAGACCGGCACACGCGGGAGGGTGACGTCCGGCAGGAGACCGGACTGCCCCTCCTGGAAGCCGGTGGGTCCCCCCGGCACGGGCAGCGGGACCCCGGTGGCCACCGAAGGGGCGTCCATCGGGATCACCGGCTCCAGGCCCTGGAGCGGAACGACCACCGGTGCCTCGGCGGCGGCCGCGGGGGCGGCCATGGCCGCGGAGGCGAGTGCGGTCATGAGGATTCCCATGCCGGCTTGAGATCGCAGATTCATGACTGCGTACGCCCTTCAGAGCAGGTGACGACGGTGCTGTGGTGCTGCGTTGTGAGAACGATCCCGCCGGAAGGAACGTCGCGAAATTCGCCTGTGTGCAGCAACGCCGAAGGCCCTCACCGGTGACGGCGAGGGCCTTCGTTGACGCTTCGTCAGCGCGGCGCGTCAGTGGCGACGTCCGGAGCGTCCGGCGCGTGCGGCGCGCCGATACACGACGGTTCCGCCGAGCAGCAGGGCCGCGCTCGCGGCGGCGGCGCCCAGCAGCGCACCATCACCGGCGCCGGTGTCGGGGAGTTCGGGCTTGCCCGGAGGCGTCGTGGTGTGCGGCGGGTGCGTCGTCGGAGGCGCCGTCGTGTGCGGCGGCGTGGTGGTCGGAGGCGCCGTGGTGGTCGGAGGCTTCGTGGTGTGCGGCGGCGTGGTCGGCGGCTTCGTCGTGGGCGGCGCCGTCGTGTGCGGCGGCTTCGTCGGAGGCGCCGTCGTGTGCGGCGGTGTGGTCGGCGGCTTCGTCGTAGGGGGTGCCGTGGTGTGCGGCGGCGTCGTCGGAGGCTTCGTCGTGGGCGGCGCCGTGGTGTGCGGCGGGTGCGTCGTCGGAGGCGCCGTGGTGTGCGGCGGGTGCGTCGTCGGAGGCGCCGTGGTGTGCGGCGGGTGCGTCGTCGGCGGTGCCGTCGTGTGCGGCGGGTGCGTCGTCGGAGGCGCCGTCGTGTGCGGCGGGTGCGTCGGAGGCGCCGTCGTGTGCGGCGGGTACGTGTGCGGCGGCTTCGTGGGGTGGTCCGGGTGGTCCGGGTGGTCGGGGTTCCCCGGGTGGTCCGGGTGGTCCGGGTTCCCGTGGTGGTCCCCGGGCGGCTTGGGGTTGCCGTCGTCCGGGGTGTCGTCCGCCCCGTAGCCGCCGGGCTCGTCGTCGGCCGGCCCGCAGGCGTCGCGGGCCGCCTCGGCGGCGATGCCGTGGAGCTTCACGGAGTCGCCGCACAGGTCCGCGTGCTGGGGGATCTGAAGGTGGTGGCCGGCGCCGGGCTCGGGTGAATCACCCGTACCGCCTGGGGGGTTCGACGCCAGGGCGAAGCCTCCGGTCAGGGTCAGGATGCCCGTCGCGGCCGCGGCGGTGAACAGCTTCCGGCTGATGATGGATCGCATACCGCTCTTCCTCTGAAGAAAGGGAGAGACCGGCGGGGATCCCCCCTCGCTCCGACCGGCCTGTCCGCGCACTCAGTGCGTCAGTCGCTGACGGACTGGTTACGGAACGTAAGGCTCAGGAACGCCGGGCAGATGCGTCGCGGGCTGCGGCGCGAGGTCGAGCGCTGCCGTCCTCGGTCTCTCCATGAGCCAACCTTCCGTGGGTGGTTGGCGAGAGCGTAAGGAGCGGCACACTGCGGGGAGCCGGGACCACACGGTGGCCGAAGAGAAAATCATTCAATCGGCCGATCACCGTGGGTGGCGGCCCGTGCCGGCGGGAGCGTCCGCCTACCGGCGGAGCGAGGGGGGCGATCCAGGAGGGTCGAGACCGCGTACCGCGGTCGTCCGCGCGAGGGAAGTGCGCGGAGGATCAGTACTGCTGAGTGTTCGTCAGCCGCCGACCGGGAGGCCACCGAGCAGCGGGGCACTCTGGGTCGTCTTGTTCAGCTGGTTCGCGGTGTCCCCCACGGTCTTGACGACAGAGCCGTCCGTGGTGCTGCTGAGCGCGTCCGTCTTCAGGCCCTCGCTGGTGAGCGCCCCGAGACCACCGTTCAGGCTGGTGGGGGTTGCCATCGACTCGGCGGCCATGGCGGGCGCGGCGGCACCCAGGGCCATCACAGAACCGGCGACGACCGCGGCAACCTTGGTGGGCTTCATGAAATGAGTCCTTCCTCTATTGCGTCGTTTCGCAAGCAAGTCGCTTGCTGTGCAGGGCTGTTGAGCAATTTCTGCACGTCGTTCTGCCTTCTGTAACGAGAGGCGCGCTCCCCGGAAACTCCGGGAGGAAGGATTTCTCGACACTGCACCCGAATGAAGGGGTGCGGTCGTATTTGCCGATCGGATGCACGAACGCCGTGCCTGCCCGGCATCCGGGCAGGCACGGCGTGGATCGCGACTCCGTCGCTAGCGGACGGGCGGCGGAGGCGGTTCGGGCACCGTGACGGGGAGCGTCACGGGCAGCTCGTCCAGCTCCGGCAGCTCCACGTCCTCGGGGGCGACGGCCTCCGGGTCGACCGGGGTCTCGATGGGCAGCCCGGGCAGGGTGACCGGCAGTGTCGGCAGAACCCCCAGGTCGGGGACGGACAGACCGACGGTGCCGAGGACCAGGTCGACCAGGGAGGTCACCGTGGAGGTGACCTGCGGTACGAGCCCGGTCACGCCACCGGTGACCGAGGCGAGCAGGGCGGCGACCGCGTCGTTCACGGCGGCGAGGGCGTCGTCGACGACGTCGGCGGGCGCGGCGGCCTTGGTGCCCGCCTCGGTATCGGGGAGCGGGGCCTTCGCTGCGACGGCAGCCGGGGAGGACGGGTGGTGTTCGTCGGCGACGGCGGGTCCCACCGCACCGAGGGTGATGGCGGCGGATATCGCCAGGGCAGTGAGGCAGCTCGATCCCAGGGGACGCATATGTGTTCCTTTTCCTTATGCGTCGGACAACATCTCCGCCACCGTGCCTGCGCAGATAGCGCTCCGCAACGGGAGAACTACTGAGCGCCATGCCTCCGTTCGAGTGAATCCGCCGCTCTGACCTGGTCCTCCGAGGGGCGTACGCCGTTGCACCGAGCGGCGCACGAGGGTGCGTCCGAACGAGCGGAAGGCCGGCGCGCCGCACCCTGGAAGGGGCGGCGG